>CAYNUG010000042.1:0-15368 GCA_964400545.1 uncultured Clostridia bacterium
CCCCTTGGTCAGATATCTTGTCGCAATAAAAAGTTCAAATTTCATTCTTTTGGGCGTAGTGTCGGGAATAGAATGACCTCTTTGATATTTTCAGCACCTGTGTAAAGCATAACGAGTCTGTCAATACCGATTCCTTCACCAGCAGCCGGAGCCATTCCATGCTCGAGAGCTTTAAGAAACTCATTGTCAACGGTCTGGGCTTCATCATCACCCTTTTCCCTGTCCTTCACCTGAGATTCAAATCTTCTCCTCTGTTCAACCGGATCGTTTAATTCAGAGAATCCGTTTGCGATCTCCATCCCTCCAATAAAAAGTTCAAATCTTTCTGTTTCGCGTTTGTCAAGTCGGGATTCTTTCGAGAGAGGTGAAATTGCCTTCGGATAATTTGTAACAAATGTAGGCTCAATAAGATGCTCTTCTACGTAATGATCGAACATCAGGTCAAGCATCTTCCCGAAAGTGGGCGGAATATCATCTTCATTGAAATTATCCTTAATAAAATTCAGCAATTTATTCTCATCCCATAGATCCTCAACCGGGATTCCTGATTTTTCAGAGATCAGTTCCATATATCCTGCTTTTCTGAATGGAGGTTTCATTGATATCTTTTTTTCCTGGAATTCGATCATGGTACCGGCAAGTATTTTATCGTTCAATACAGAGAACAAATCTTCTGTTAACTTCATATAATGGTTGAAATCTTTATACAATTCATAAAATTCCAGCATTGTAAATTCAGGATTATGCATAAGCGAGATCCCTTCATTCCTGAAATTTCTGTTTATTTCAAAAATTTTTGACATTCCTCCGACAAGAAGTCTTTTGAGATAAAGTTCAGGAGCTATCCTTAGATAGAGGTCTGTATTAAGTGAATTGTGATGAGTAATAAAAGGTTTCGCAGATGCACCACCCGGGATCGGATGCATCATCGGTGTTTCCACTTCCACATAATCTTTGTCGTAAAAGAACATTCTTATGTATTGTATTATCTCAGATCTGATCTTGACTATCTTCCTGCTGTTCTCATTTACTATAAGATCAAGATATCTCTGCCGGAATCTTAATTCTTTATCCTGAAGTCCGTGCCATTTTTCCGGAAGAGGATGGAGTGATTTTGAAAGGAATTTCAAATCTGAAATCAGAATGGTTAGTTCTTCACTTCGGGTTTTGAACAACGTTCCTATAATACCTATAATATCCGCAATATCAAGAAGCTTGAAGAGTGCAAATGTTTCTTCGCTAACCATATCTTTCCTTATATATATTTGTAGTTTTTCTTCTCCGTCAAAGATGTGTAGAAATGCACTTTTGCCCATTTTTCTAACTGCGATAATTCTTCCGGCAATTTTTACTTCTATTTTCTTTTCTTCTAACTCATCGCGATTAAGATCGGAATATTTTCTCCTGATATCTGATAGCTTATCCTGAACATCAAATTCATACGGGTAACAGTCAATACCGAGTTCTTCAATTTTCTTAATTTTTTCAAGTCTTATTTTTGTATGATCTTCCATAGCATTACCTCTTAATTTTCAAGTTTTTTTCCTTTTTTAAGGATATTTATTTTAAATTTTCGAATAGTTTTAAAATCACTGTCCGGCCGTACTATAATATAATTTGCCTTAAATCCCTGGTATTGAGGGTCATAGAAGAACGAAGTGGCATCAGGAAGAAGAAGCTCAAGCCACCTGTGCGGAACCGGATCATAAGAACCTTTCTTCTTATTTTTCAGGTAAAATCCGCTTATGAATCTACTTTTGATATTTACAAGTTCCAGAAGTTCTTTTACGAGTGCTGAATACCCGATACAATTTGTTTTTTTGTATACAACGACTTCTTCAGGTTCTTTGAAAGGACTGTCTCCCCAGTATTTAATATTATCCTTCAGATAAAATGAAATATTCATCATATAGGTTCTAAGGGTCATATTTTCATTGAACAATTCATTAAAAGTATCATTAACATATTTCCCTACAGTTTTGAGTTTGGTAAGGTTTTGAAACAATCTGTGATTCAGATTCATATCAAGATAATTAGAGTTCTCAATAAGGATATTCACCTCTTTTCCATTAATCTCAACGTTTTGGGAAAAATTTTCATTTTCAAAATCGGGAAAAATTGAATTTTGTTCTGTGATTAGCTTAACATCGATCTGTTCCACATGTCTTGATGGAAAGAAAAGTAGTAAAAATAGAAGGATATATTTCATTCGATAACCTTATCAAGAACGGCGTTAATGATCTTAAATGATTCATCTCCACCGTATTTTTTTGCAATTCTTACAATATCATCAATGACTATCACTTTGTTACCTGTTTTCATGGTTTCGGCTATTCCCATCCTTATAAGATTTCTGTCTATTGGTGTCAGTCTCTCTATCCTCCATCCTATAAGATCATTTGAAATTCTCTGATCTATGACTTCCCGCTCTTTAATTATTATACCAATTATATCTGTGATGAACTCCATCTCAACTTCATTTATATCTTTAAAAAAGTTTTTATTAGTTGCAATTATCTCTTTAGGAGAAATATCAAATTGATCTAATATGTCAATCTGGTAAAGTAGTTTTAAAATAACTTCTCTACTGTACTTAACACGGAACATTACAAATCTTAGATTTCCGCATCTTTAAAAAGGTTGAGAAGTTCGATCGCTGCCTGAGCAGCTGAAAATCCTTTGTTGCCCATCTTATTTCCTGCCCTTTCTATAGCTTGTTCAGTGTTGTCTGCAGTAATAATTCCGTATGATATCGGTTTCTTAAATTCAAGGTTCAGAAGCGCTATTCCCTTTGTGACTTCGCTGGCAACGAAATCAAAGTGGGGTGTTTCTCCTCTTATTACGGTTCCAAGACATATAACTGCATCATATTTTTCTTTTTCTGCACATTTTTTTGCAACAAGAGGAATTTCAAAAGCGCCAGGTACTTTAATAATATCAATCTCATCTTTTTTTGCGCCACTTCTGAGCAGAGCATCAACTGCACCTTCCTGAAGTTTTTCCGTTACAAAGTTATTAAATCTGGATACAACAAGAGCATATTTATATCCCTTTGAAATCAATTCACCTTTATACTCTTTCATAAAACTCTCCTGGATAGGAAAATAACCCATAGAAGCCAATATGTCAAGTGATACCGCCTCTTTCGGGCTTATCTGCCACTAAAATGTATATTCGGGAACATAAGCGAAGGTGTTCTCCATGAAGAATATGGATAAGGGTCGTTTCCAACTTCTTCAAGTTTTTTCCACAATTCAGCAATGTTTCCGGTAATATTCATTTCATTAACTGGTTTAGTCAACACCCCTTTCTCTATCAAAATCCCCATAATTCCATAAGAAAAATCACCGGTAGCAGGATTTGAATTTCCTCCGATGAAGTTAGTTACAAGAATTCCTTTATCGATATCTTTAATGATATCTTCCTGGGATCTTTCTCCGTTCTCAAATACAAGATTTGAAGATGAACCTGTATTCGGTTCTATCCCGAGTTTTTTTCCGTAATAATTATCAATATAGTATTCTTTAAGTATTCCGTTCTTAATGATTGTTCTCTTTTTTGAAGTTATCCCTTCACCATCAAATAGTCTTGAACCGAGTCCTTCGGGAATGAAAGGATCATCAATAATTGAAAGTTTTTCCGAGCCTATCTTTTTCCCGATCTTTCCTTCCATGAACGATCTTTTTTGTTGAATTGCACTTGCACTCATTGGTCCATAGAGTGCATTTAGAAGTTTTCCGGCTGATCTGTTCTCGACGATCATGTCGAAGTTACCCGAACTTATCTTGCTTTGCCCAATCTTTCTTAATGCATAGTCTACTGCTTTTTTGCCGAGAATTTCTGGAGGAGGAAGTTTTTTGAAAAATCTCGAGTTGGAATAATAGTAATCTTCAGGCCTGCCTTTATCTCCATCCTTCACGGTTGCTTCGGCACCACAGGAAAAACTTGTCGATGTCCTTTCTCCGGTAAACCCGTTAGAATTTACAAGAACTGATTCCGAAAATGTATCTGAATATCCTGCTGTAACGCTTATAAGTTTATCTGATCTTCCTTTTGCTGCTGATTCTATCTCCTCAGATATCTTTACTTTCCTGTCTGTATCAATGTTAATGTATTCAGGATCATACAGTTTCAGGTCGATGTTTTCCCTTCCCTTATAAAATTTTTCTTCCGGTAGTGACCTGAATTTATCTTTACTGAGATATCTGGTCATTGCAATAGTTTTTTCAATGAACTTTTCAAGGTTTTTCCTCTCCAGATTATTTGTACCGTGACTGGAATATTTATTTTCTACATAAAGGTTTAGGCTAAGTGAGTTCTGTGTGGATTCCTTAAGTTTTTCTATTTTGCCGTCTCTGTATTCAATTTCGATCTTTCTGCTGTTTGATATAAATACTGAAGACTGATCTGCTCCCATTTCCCTGGTTTTAGTTGAAACCCATTCTGCAAGTTCGGTTCTTTTTTTCCTCTCCATATTATTTTATTCCTCCGACAGTGATTGATGAAACTTTAATAGTAGGTAGTCCCATTGAGACCGGAACACTCTGGCCGTTCTTCCCGCAGGTCCATCCCCCTTCAGCCATTTTAAAGTCATCTCCAACCATATTGATCTTTTTCAGGATATCAGGTCCGTTCCCAATTATATTTATGTCTTTTACCGGTTTTGTAAGTTTCCCATCTTCTATCAGGAACCCTGATTTAACATAGAATGTGAAATCTCCAGCGCCGATGTATACTTCGCCGTTTGTAAATGTTTCTGCAAAGAGCCCTTTTTTAACGCTTTTGATTATTTCTTCATTTTTGTGAGGGCCAGGGAGCATAAATGTATTTCTCATTCTTGGCATCGGGGCAAATCTGAATGACTGCCTCCTCCCGTTACCGGTTGGCTTAACTTTGTAAAACTTTGCACTTATACGATCGTGAAGGTAACCTTCAAGTATCCCGTCCCTTACCAGAAATGTTCTTTGTGATCCGATATTCTCGTCATCAATATTAATAGATCCTCTAACTCCCGGATTTGTTCCATCATCTACTATTGAAACTATCTTTTCTGCAACCGGTTTGTTTATCTTATCCGCAAAAATTGAAACTTTCTTTCTGTTGAAATCAGCTTCCATTCCATGACCGATCGCTTCATGGAGAAGTATTCCTGAACTTCCAGCGGCTAATACAACCTCCATTTCACCTCCTTTCGGTTTTACTGCATTGAATAATGAAACAGTTCTTTTTACAGTTTCTTCAGCTAGTTGATCTATTCTCGCCGGAGTGAAGAACTCTATTCCGTCCCTTGCGGAAAGGGAGAATGAATTATTTTCTTTTTTTCCGTTTTCTTCTGCGGAGCAGGATACATAGGAGAGTACCATCGGCTGATAATCGTAAGAGATAGATCCGTCTGAGGATGCTTCAAGAATATATGAACTTTGATCAATGAACCATATCGAAGATTTTATTACCCTTTTATCCAGAGAAAAGATCTTGTCATTTATTTTCTGAAGATAGGGGATCTTTTTGTCTATCCTGACATCTTCCCACATAGTTTTAACTGGATAGTAATTTTCGGGAATTACCAATTTCAGGTCTACCGAAGGAACCTTTCTTGTCCCCTGTGCAATGTTTGCAGCAGTCTTTGCTGCCCGGCTCATGGCTTTCGGGGACAAATCTTCAGTAAAAGAGTATCCTGTCTGATCTCCTTTGATCACTCTGATACCGACTCCGAAATCAATATTCGAATAAGCTCTGTCAACCAGATTGTCTTCAAGTCCGATGTAGTTACTGATAGTGTGTTGAAAATATACATCACAAAAATCTCCTCCATATGAAAGAGCAGTGGAAAAGATATCTCTGATCATTTTTTCATCTACACCGAAATGAGAATAGTATTCTCCCAATTTCGATGACCCTGATATTGCATCACCAAAAGCTGAACCTACGTTGTTACCGAAAAATAAAGGTATTGAAGTTGAAGCATTCCCTTTCTTCTTTATTGACATTAACACTCTCCTGTTTCTCAGTTATTCTACTTACTTATTATAACGTATTTGACACTTCTATTAGAAATTTTATTTTACTATTATTTTACCTGAAAAAATTATCGTTATTGGTCTTAAAGGTCCGGTATGGTAAATAAACTAAAAAAGAGATAAAATTATATTAAGGCATAAAATGAAATCGTGGATAGAAATTAATTCAAAAAATTTAAAGCATAATCTCGCATTGTTCAGGAAATTAGCAAAAGGAAGAAAAATATTATTTGCCGTTAAAGCAAATGCCTATGGTCATGGGTTAAGGGAAGTTATCTCTGTAACAAAAGATGTAAAAACTTTCGAATATTATGGGGTAGATTCACTTTCCGAAGCCCTCGAAGTGAAAAAAATTGATGACGGGAAAAGGATTCTTGTTCTTGGATGGCTCGATGAAAAAGAACTACCGATTGCAATTTCATCAGGGATAGAATTTGTTATCCCTTCGATCGAATTTTTTAAAAGATCTGAGAAAATAGCTTCGAAAATCGGAGCCAGGGGGAAAGCACATCTTAAAGTTGAAACCGGTACATCAAGACTTGGAATTAAACCGGAGGAACTTTTTAGTTATTTGAACAACAGAAGATCTGATGCTATTGATGTTCTCGGAATTTATTCCCATTTCGCTGATATCGAAGATACAACCGATCATTCATATGCAATGGATCAGTTGAACAGATTCAAAGATCTTTTATCTAAAATTGATACAGAAGGTATGATACGCCATTTTTCCTGTTCGGCTTCGACTCTCCTTTTTCCGGAAACATATTTTGACATGATCCGGGTAGGAATCTCGGCATACGGATTCTGGCCTTCAAAACAGACTTATGTATCGTTTGCAGAAAAGAACGGAAAAAGTCTTGATTTAAGGCCAGTTCTGAGTATGAGATCAAAGGTTGCTCAGGTTAAAGAACTTGAAAGTGGGACTCCTGTCAGTTACGGTCTCACTTATAAAACTTTTGACAGGTCGGTAATAATTGTAGTACCGGTTGGATATTACGATGGTTATGACAGGAAATTGTCTAATGTTTCAAATGTCATAGTCAACGGTAGAACAGCGCCTGTAAGAGGAAGGGTTTGTATGAATATGTTCATGGCGGAAGTAACACATATTGACAATGTATCTGAAGGTGATACTGTAACTCTGATAGGGAAAGACGGGAAGGAAGAGATCATTGTTGACAGTCTGGCAGAACTTGCAGGAACAATAAATTATGAATTTGTTTCCCGTCTAAATCCTCTTTTACCGAGAATTATAGTCTGAAGCGTTATTCTCCTTCAATTTTTTTAAAATTGTTTCTGCTCTTTTTAAAAAGATCCCATCGGGATGATCAGATAAGTATTTTTTTACTGCCGGTATGGTCATTGTTTCTTTTGCTTGTTCCCAATCGGACTGATCCCTCTTAAGATTCGCTTCTCTGATAAGAAAAACAGATGCGGTTATAAGTACTGCAATTATAATAAAGGCAGATATCAGTCCAATCAGACCTCTACTTGAGAAGCTTTGGTTCTTATTTCTACCGGCAGCTGTTTTCTTCACATATTTACTAACCGCTCCTGTCTTCTCATTTTTTATTCTATACAGGAGTGCATCAATTAGCCTAATAAGTCCCTCACAATTTCTGACCCTGTCGGATGGTCTTTTTGCTATCATTTTGTTAAGAAGAGGTTGGATGAAATTGAATTTCCCGGGTAATTCCGGAGGCGGGCCTTCTGAATGCTTTAATATTATTGTCACAATATCATCATTTTTGTTAGGTGTGGATCCTGTGATCATTTCATATAAAACTATTCCGAGACTGTATATATCACTTCTTTCATCAACTCTTTTTGCCCTCATTTGTTCCGGACTCATGTATTGAGGAGTACCTACTGACATCCCCGTACGTGTTAGATTACTCTCCGATCTGATGGCTTTTACTATACCGAAATCAACAAGTACCAATGTTCCGTCATCCCTGAACATCACATTGTCAGGTTTAATATCTCTGTGAACGAATCCTCTTCTATGAGCATAAAGTAATGCTTTTGCTATATCTTTTATTATGGTCAGAGTATTTTCCGGATCATTTTTATAGGTTCCTTTCCTTATTCTCCCCTTGAGATCCTCTTTCAAATATTCCATCGCAATGTAGTAATATTTTTTTTCTTTTCCAACATCAAAAATAGATACGATGTTCGAATGCTGCAATTGCGCTGCTGTTCTTGCTTCCTTGATAAATCTTTTTGTGACACGTTTGTCTGAAGAATAAGATGGAGATAGAACTTTAATGGCCAAATTCCGTTTTAATTTCGGATCATAACCGAGGAAAACTCTTGACATTCCGCCAACCCCCAGCTGTTTCTTTATTAAATAGCCTTTTATATTTTCAATCATAAGATTTCTCAGACCTTAATACGGGGATTCTTCTGTGAACGAATATAAAAGTTTGATCTCTTCTTCCCAGATCGAAGGGTCAATTGTTTCAAGTATCATGGGTATTTCGTCTATTCTTTCATCAGCCATAATAAATTTGAATGTATTTATTCCAAGTTCACCTTTGCCTAAACTCTGATGACGGTCGACCTTGCTTCCCAGTTTTACTTTACTGTCGTTCAGATGCATTCCCTTTAAAAAATCAAAACCTACTATCCTGTCAAATCTTTCCATGGTTTTAGAATAATTTTCAAAAGTCCCTATATCGTAACCCGACGCAAATGTATGGCATGTGTCGATACAAACACCTATTCTTGATTTGTCTTCCGTTTTTTCAATAATATGAGCCAGATGTTCAAATCTGTATCCGAGACTGGTACCCTGTCCCGCGGTATTCTCGATTACCAGTGTTACACCCTCGGTTACATCCAGAGCCTTGTTGAGTGATTCAGAGATAAGATCAAGACATTCATCCTCCGTTATCATGTTCTTATGATTTCCGGGATGAAAATTGAGATATTTTAATCCAAGCTGAGAACATCTTTCAATTTCATCTATAAATGCTTCCCTGGACTTAAGGAGTCCTTCTTTATCGGGATTCCCCAGATTTATAAGATAGCTGTCATGAGGGAGAATATGATCGGGAAGGAATCCGAAAGTTTCACAATTTTTTTTAAAACTATCAATGCTATCGGATGAAAGAGGTTTTGCTTTCCATTGTTTCTGATTTTTTGTAAATAGTGCAAAAGCCTTTGCTTTTATTTTTTCAGCGTTTAGAGGAGCGTTCTCAACTCCTCCGGCGGAGCTTACATGAGCGCCTACTCTTTTCATTTGAATTATTTATTCTATCTCAAACAAAAGATGGTTTGATAAAATATTTTCTCCTTCCTCCACACCGATCGATTTGATAGTTCCCGAGATAGGGGCACGCATTTCGTTCTCCATTTTCATTGCTTCGTGTATAAGAACAAGATCTCCCTCTTTTACTTTATTCCCTTCTTTCAGAAATATTTTCACTATGTTTCCTGGAATAAAACTTTTTACGATCCCAGATTTTTTTGATGTTGTCTTTTTTTCTTTATAATAAAAGAGTTTATCAATTTTTAAAAGATTTGCAGAATAATACTCACCGTTAATGTAGACCCCGGTCGGATATCCTTCATTATCTTTCTCGACCTCTACCTGATAAAGTACATTATTGAGAAAGATGGAGCGGATCTCTTTTTCATTGTATTCTCCGATAAGAATGTTCATTCTACGTTTATTGATCCTCATTTCGGTTTCTGAGTGGAAAGTTGTACTGTTTCCAATCACTGATTCAAAGCTTTTTTTGTCCAGCTGAAATTTATATTTCATTTATCACCTCAGAATGTTTTGAAAAGTCTTTTAAAGAAACCAGGCTGTTTCATTTTCTCAAGTTTTTCCTTATAATTTTTTTTTCTGTTATCAATATGAAAAATTGACGATAACAGTGCTGCAGCGATCAGCTGTTCCTCCTCGGTTCTTTTTCTTTCGCTAAAATTACATTTCTGGTTAAGGAAATCAATTGTAGTATCTCCGGCAAAAAGGTAATTGTTGTTCAGTATATGTCTGAGAAAATTCAGATTCGTTCTGATACCTTTAATAGTTATATTTTTCAGAAAGTTGTTCATATCTTTAATTGAATTTTCTCGTCTTTCTGCGAATGTTGCAATTTTTCCTATATATGGATCATAGATCGGGGAAACTTTTGAACCTGCATACAAACTTGTTTTAAACATATTACGAATGGTTGAATAATTGAAAAATTCTGTAACAATTCCTGAGGAAGGACGGAAATGATCGAAAGGATTTTCGGCCATAAGGGAAACTAAAAGTATTGTATATTTAGGTTTTAATATTTTCACTCCTTTCACATGGTGGAGGAGTTCTCCGTTCGATATGGCGAATTGTTTTTTCAGAAAGTTTGCGATCATATGAATTTCGGGAATTAGTGTGTTGATCTGGAATGTGGGGTTTATCTCAGAAAAATATGATGCACCGTTGTTGACTATGAACTCTGTATATCCCAATCCGACAAAATTGATCTCCTCAATCATTTTTTTTGAATCTTCATATAAAGATTCTCTCAGGTTGTCTGAAATATTAATTGATGGTGACTCTTGAAAAATTTTCTGAAATCTCCTCTGAACAGAAGATTCAATTTCAGGAAGAAAAAGGATATTCCCGTTGATATCTCTGATGAAAGGAATTTCTATATGATGACTATCAGGATAGAACTCTTCAGCAAAGACCCCCATTCGTTTTATTTCCTCACGCTGGAGCATTTTATTTGCTATTTCCTCTCCATGAGTTTTGTCCTCAACAATTCTGATCCCTTTTCCGCCTTGTCCTTTGAGAGGTTTCAATATCAAAGGGTAATGAAAACTTTCAGGAATTTTCCCGTAATCGAGATGGCTTTTTATGACTTCGGAATACTTAAGAACTCTTATACCAAGATCTTCTGCAATTTTTCTGAGCTCTATCTTATCTTCAACAATTGAGAGTACCTTTGACCCGGGTCCTATTACTTCTATATTCTTTTCTTCGCATAACCTGAAAAATTCCGGATCTTCTGCAAGAAATCCATACCCCGGGTGAATATAATCCACCCCGAGTTCAAGTGCTTTTTCAATTATCACTTCACGGTCAAGATAACTGTCCTCAAGTTTTGAAGAGAGGAATTTATAACTCCTTGATGCAAGTTTAACTGCTAGAGAATTAGCATCTTCCGGTGAATAGAGGAGTATGGTCTCAAGTCCGATACTTTTAAGGGAATCAATAATATCAAGTGCTATAACTCCCCGGTTAGGTATAAGTACTTTTTTTTTGTCTGATTGGTTTATCATATAGAATTCTCCTTAACTCAAAGGGGAATGTTCCCATGTTTCTTTCTCGGATTCGTGAGAGATTTATTCTCAAGAGATTCGAGTGCTTTTATAAGTAGCGGGCGTGTTTCAACCGGCATTATTATATCATCAATATATCCGAATGCAGCAGGTTCCTTCGGGTTTGCAAATTTGTCTTTATATTCCTGAATAAGTCTTTCTCTGAGTGTTTCGGGTTGTTCGGCGGTTGAGAGATCTTTTCTAAAAATAACATTTATTGCTCCCTGAGGTCCCATAACTGCAATTTCTGCGGTGGGCCAGGCATAAACAATATCTGCTCCCAAATGCTTTGAGCTCATTACTATGTAAGCTCCTCCATATGATTTTCTAGTGATCACTGTAAGTTTAGGCACTGTTGCTTCGGAATATGCATAAAGCAATTTTGCCCCGTGTTTTATTATTCCGAGCTGTTCCTGATCTTTACCGGGTAGAAATCCCGGAACATCAACGAAACTTATCAGAGGAATATTGAATGCGTCACAAAATCTTATAAATCTGGCTCCTTTCATTGAAGCATTGACGTCAAGTGTTCCGGCAAAAACACTCGGGTTGTTTGCAACTATCCCGATTGTTCTTCCATCCATTCTTGAAAATCCCACGACAAGGTTCTTAGCAAAATTCTTATGTACTTCCAGGAATTTCCCATTGTCAACTACAAGCTCAATTAAAGTTTTAATATCATAAGGTTTATTTGGATTAACAGGTACTATCTCGTTTAGCTTGTCATCCATTCTGTCGTAAGGGTCGTCTGACATCTCTCTCGGAGGATCAAGAAGGTTTGAAGAAGGTAAATAGCTTAATAATTCTTTAACCTTATCGAGTGTATCTTTTTCATCTGATCCGACAAAGTGTGTTACACCTGATATCGCGGAATGAGTTTCAGAACCGCCAAGATCATCAAAAGTAACTTCTTCCTTATTTACAGCTTTGATAACTTCAGGTCCGGTTACGAAGAGGTGACTTGTCTTATCTGATTGAAAAATAAAATCTGTAATTCCGGGAGAGTAAACTGCGCCACCGGCACACGGACCCAGAATAATTGATATCTGAGGAATAACTCCCGAAGCCATTGTATTACGGTAGAAAATATCACCATATCCGGCAAGGCTGCTAATACCCTCCTGAATACGTGCACCACCGGAATCATTGATCCCCACCATAGGTGCTCCGGCTTTCATGGCAAGGTCCATTACATTTACAATTTTTTTAGCATGCATCTCACCGAGTGATCCGCCAAGTATAGTAAAATCCTGGGAGTATATATAAACAATCCTGTCGTCAACTTTACCGAATCCTGTAATAACACCGTCTCCGTAGAATCTTTTTTTCTCGAGTCCGAAATTTGTTGAACGGTGTTGAACATATCCCTGAAGCTCAACAAAAGTTCCCGGATCAAAAAAATATTCGATCCTCTCTCTCGCTGTCATTTTCCCCTGGGAATGTCTTTTTTGGATCTTTTCTTCTCCACCTGCGGTACTCTTCAACTCTCTCAACTTTTTCAGGTCTTTAATTTTCTTTTTCATATGAGTTCCTCGAATCAGGACAATTTTACCTGTAAAAAAGGTAAAAAGCAAATTCCGGTAATCATTATACACGAATAGATAACGAGCGTTGTCCTTGACAAAAACAGGATAATTTCATATAAATAAATTTACTGTTTCGGAGGATAATAATGAAGAGTACAAAAAGCGAAGATTTAAGGAATATTGCTGTTATCGGTCATGGACAATCTGGAAAAACAAGTCTTACTTCTGCTTTCCTGTTCAATTCAGGTATGGTCAACAGACTTGGGAAGGTTGATCAGGGAAATAGTGTTACAGATTACGAAGAAGAAGAAATCGAAAAAAAGATCTCAATCCAGGCATCCCTTGCTTATGTAGTGCAAGGGAATAAAAAAATGAATATTATTGATACTCCGGGATATGCAAATTTTATCTGGGAAGCAAGAGCAGCCCTACGCGCTGTTGAAACAGGTGTTGTTGTTGTCAATGCTCTGGAAGGTGTTGAAGTTCAAACAGAAAAAGTTTTTGATGCTACTAAAGATCTCAATAAAGCGGTTGTTTTTGTTGTAAATAAAATGTCAAAGGATCTTGCTGATTTTGATAAAGCATTTGAATCTATTGTTGGTTCATTTGGAAAGAAAGCTGTTTCTATACAAATTCCGATAGGGAAGGGTGATGCTTTCAAAGGTGTGATCGATCTGGTCAGGATGAAAGCTTTTGAGTATGAAAATGATGAATCCGGTAAAGCAAAAGAAGTTGATATTCCGGGTGATCTAAAGGAAACAGCTGATTCTCTACGTGAAGCACTTGTTGAAAAAATTGCTGAGAATGATGAATTATTAATGGAAAAATATTTTGAAGAAGGTAAATTGAATGAAGATGACATTGCAATCGGACTTAGATCGGGAATCCTGAGCAGAGAAATATTCCCGGTTATGATAACTGATGCAGTTAAAAATATAGGTGTAGATATTGTTCAGGATTTTATACTGAATTATTGTCCTTCTCCTCTGGATGCAGGTGAAGTAAGTTGTGTTGAGGGGAGTGTAAAGCCAGATCCGACTTCAAAATTCACTGGGATGGTATTTAAAACAATATCAGATCCTTTTACAGGAAAAATTTCTATTATCAGATCATTTTCAGGTATGTTCAAGCCGGATAGTTCATACTATAATATAAATAGATCTGTTGATGAAAGGATAGGCGGGTTCTTTGTTCTTCAGGGGAAGACTCAGGAACAGTGTGAAGAGATCTTTCCGGGAGATATTGTGGCAGTGGCAAAGTTAAAAGAGACAAAGACAGGTGATACACTTTCGGTTAAAGGTGAAAAAGTAATGTTCCCGGAAATTGTTTTCCCGATCCCTTCGATCTCTTTTGCAATTGAGCCAAAGTCAAGGGCCGATGAAGGGAAGATCTCGGTTGCTTTTAAAAAGATCATTGAGGAAGATCCTACTGTTAAGACCCATCGTGATATCCAGACCAAAGAACTGGTGATTTCCGGAAATGGTCAACTTCATGTTGAACTTGTCGTAAATAAACTTCATAAAAAGTATGGAGTAGAAGTAATAATGAAACCCCCGAAGGTTCCTTATCTGGAAACCATAAAAGGGAAAGCTGATGTAAATATAAAATATAAGAAACAAAGTGGTGGAAGGGGACAGTATGGTCATGTAGTGATCAGAATGGAACCTCTGCCGAGAGGGAAAGGTTTTGAGTTTGTGGACTCAATTTTCGGTGGATCTATCCCTAAGAATTATATCCCGGCTGTTGAGAAGGGAATACGAGAATCAAAAGATAATGGTGTGCTTGCCGGATATCCTGTTGTAGATTTCAAAATGGATCTTTATGACGGAAGTTATCATGACGTTGATTCTTCTGATATGGCATTCAAGATAGCTGCTTCTATGGCGTATAAAAAAGGGATGAAGGAAGCCAAACCAACCATACTTGAACCGGTTATGGATGTTGAAGTTGTAACACCTGATGAGTTCATGGGTGATATAAATGGTAATTTAAGCGGTCGGAGAGGAAGAATTCTGGGGATGGAGACCAAAGGAAAGAACAATGTGATCAAAGCCCAGGTACCTATGGTTGAAATGCTTGATTTTGAACCCAATTTAACTTCGATAACAGGCGGCAGAGGCAGTTATTTCATGGAGCTTTCACATTACGAGGAAGTTCCGGGGCAACTTCAGAAAAAAATAATTGCGAATGCTGTTAAAGAGGGGAGAGTAAAGGAAGAAGAGGAATAGATCTGGCAGTCTATGAATATTCCTGAAAACTATATTCCGGAAAAAATTACAAAAAATATTTATCTAACGGATACTTTCTATCTGAACAGAGCAGAATTTGCCTCGAGTTATTTCATTGAGGATAGCGGTGAGATAGCTATCATAGAAACAAACACAAATCATGCAGTTCCTGGAATTCTGGAAGCAGTAAGGAATAGCGGTTTTGAACTTTCCCGGATCAAATATGTTATTCTTACCCATATACATCTGGATCATGCGGGCGGGGCAGGTTT
>CAYNUG010000043.1:0-15336 GCA_964400545.1 uncultured Clostridia bacterium
CTTACTGGAGCGCATATTTTTCACAGTTCTATCCGGTTAAAAATACCGGGGAATTGATCTGGCAGTCCGAAAGGGATGGTTGGTCTCATTTATACCTATATGACAAAAAAGGGAAATTCGAGAATCGGATCACATCCGGAAAGTTCACAACGGGCCGCATCATGAAGGTTGATGAAAACAGGAGAATAATATACTTTTCCGCTTACGGAAAGGAAAAAGGGGCCGATCCTTATTATAAATTCTATTACAGGATCAAATTCAACGGATCAGGATTAAAACTTCTTACTCCGGAAAAAGGCACACACTCTTTTTCAATGTCTGACTCAATGAATACTTTTATCGATACTTTTTCTACAGTGAAAAAAGTTCCGGTTTCAGTATTGAGGAGTTCATCTGGAAAACTTTTACTGAATCTGGAAAAAATGGATGTATCAGAACTTCTCGCTACAGGATGGAAACCTCCTGAAACTATCAAAGTAAAAGCGGCAGATGGAATTACAGATCTTTATGGAGTAATGTGGAAACCCTTTAATTTTGATCCGAAAAAAAAATATCCGGTTATATCATATGTCTATCCGGGTCCTCAGGGAGAGCCTGTCCCAAAAACATTTTTTATGGTCAGGAATGAACGTGTCAGCAACATTCCTCTTGCTCAATTGGGATTTATCGTCGTAACTGTCGGTCAACGAGGCGGAAGTCCTTTGAGATCTAAATTTTATCACAATTACGGATATCTCAACGCCAGAGATTATCCGCTAGCCGATAATAAATTTGCCATTGAACAATTGGGTAAGAAATATAAATTTATTGATACCGGAAGAATCGGAATTTACGGAAGGTCCGGCGGAGGTTTCATGTCAACAGCTGCAATGCTTGTCTACCCCGATTTTTATAAAGTTGCTGTATCATCATGCGGAAACCACGACAACAATATATATGATTACGAATGGGGAGAACTACACTACAAGAACAGCTTTGAAAAGAAGATAAGAACAAACCAGGAACTTGCAAAAAATCTTAAAGGGCATTTACTGCTTATCCACGGTGAAGTTGACAATAACGTTCATCCTGCTAATACGATGAGAGTGGTCAACGAACTCATCAAAGCCGGAAAAAGATTCGATCTTATGATATTCCCGGGAAAAAGACATACATATCAGGAATATACAAAGTATATCGAGCGAATGATGTGGTATTACTTCGCAGAACACCTCTTGGGAGATTACAGAGATAACGTAGATATATATAAAAAGTTTTGAAGAAATTCAGTTAATAGAACTCAATACAAATTTCTTCAAATCACTCGATAATTTTATCAAAGAGCTTTTATTTATATACATCATGTGCCCTGCTTTGTAGAATCCAAAAGTTATGTTCTTTCTCAAATTCCCAGGAAGGTTAAAATGGTTGAATGTATATTTGGCTGCAAAATATGGAGTTGCAAAATCGAAATATCCGGCTGCTACGAAAACCTTCAGATAAGGATTTTTTACAATAGAATTTCTCAGAATATTTGAAACATTGATATATCTGCCGTAATATTTTCCGATATTCCATTTTGCGAGTTTGTTAGTCAGGATCTCATAAGATAAATCTGTCTTATACCCGAGTTCATTTCTGACATAATCATTAAATGTGGAAGTAAATGGACCATGGATCGCAGAATAACTTGGATCACTGGAAAAAGTAAATCCGCTTCTGAGATCTTTTTCGATCCTGAAACTCCACAACCTGCTATCAAGTCTTCCTACCATTTTTTTCTCTCTTTTAAGTAACTCATTATAAAAATCGGAAGCAAGGATCCTCAAATTCTTGTCCTTGATAAAATCAGAAGAAAGGCCGGTAAGATATGATAATTTCTCTGCGATTAAATTCATCTCCTTTTTCGTTAGAAGATCTCCTTTCATAAGAGCGAGAGTATAATCCCCCATTGCAAATTTTTCAGACTCATTCAGAGCGCTACTAAGATCTCTAAATCTATTCTTATCCAGTTTGCCATGAAAAAATGCAGAAGAAGTATAAGTCGGGAGGAACATAATAAACGGAAGATCATTTCCCCTCCCGAAGTTAGTTGTCTGAAAATTAAGGATCGAAGAGACAAGCATTATTCCGTTGAGGTTTATTCCATATTCATTCTGAAGAAAACCTGAAAGTCCCGCAGCTCTCGTTGTGCCATAGCTTTCACCAATAATGAATTTCGGTGATGACCACCTACTGAACCTTGTCAGATATAATCGTATAAATTCTCCAACTGAAGCAATATCTTCAGAAACACCGTGAAATTTCTCCTTCAGATCGGAAGATGCCGGTCTGCTAAATCCGGTACTTACCGGATCAATAAAGACCAGATCCGAAACATCCAGAATAGAATAATTATTAGGAATAAGCTTGAAAGGGGGAGCAGGCAGACTTCCATCTTCATTCATTTTCACACTTTTCGGGCCAAGTAATCCAAGGTGTAACCAGACTGAAGATGAACCGGGACCACCATTGAACGAAAAAGTAATGGGGCGTTCTTTAATTTTTTTAACACCATTTTTAATATACGTAATAAAAAAAACAGATGCTTCTGTATCACCATTTTTATTTTTAAGAAGGATCGTTCCGGCTTTTGCTGTATACTTTATCAGTCGTCCATTTACCATAACCGAATGTTCGGAGGAAATTATCTCGTCCTTAAGAAGTAAAGATCTTTTCACTTTATCATTCGGGGATATCCCGGAAGCTATCACAAATTGCCCGTAAAAACATATGAAAAGGATAAAGATATAAGTAATTTTTTTCATTTAGACATTCTCCTTGTTAATCTTTAACTAATGATACGGAATATGATCAATAATCGTTTATTGGAAGGGAAATCTCAATTATTTGTACATCACAAACTTTTAGTCACTCTGCAGACTGGAATATGTTCAACCCCTTGGATATAAGAGAAACCTTGAATTTCCTAATGTTCTCAATTATCTCCCCATCAACAGCAATATCAAAATCATTCTCTGAAGAAACAATAAATTCCTCCGATCTTACTATCTCAAGTTCCGGTCTGTTAATATGTTTTTTCCTCAAAACCGAATAAGCAAGTCCCATAGTGTTCTTCAATGAAGTAGTATTGACTATTGAACAATCAATTATACTATCGTAGGGAGAAGTATCCGGACTTAACCTTAAGCTTCTCGAATAGAGAGGAGTATTCTGAAATACAAGAAGGGTAACATTCCTGTCAATCTTCTTTTTATCCCATTCTATAGATAATTCTAACGGCACCTTGTTTTCCGAGAAAGAACCTCTTATCCCTTTTATAAACCCCGATAATTCCATCGCCGGTTTTATTTTTGTGATCATTATTTTCTTTTCTTTCCAATTCTCTACAAATTTATTGACAGTTGTACCAAGCCCTAGTCCGATAGACCCGAGAAAATAGTAAATCCCGCCTCCTGGTTGTGTCTCAACTTTCCCTACATCAATTTTTTGGGTCAAACCTTTTTTAACTCCCATCAGAAGGTTATCTATATCATCCATCCCTATCCCTCTGACAATATCATTAATGGAACCAGTGCCAATCATACCGAAATTTATATCATTACTATTTGTACTCCTGAGTATTTCATCAACGACAAAAGTGAATGTCGTATCACCCCCGACCGCTATCATGTCTCTTTTATCCCCTGCTGCTTTTGCTGCCATGTTCTTAAGATCTTCTTCCGAATTAGTTACATATATCTCATAAGGAATTTTCGATTTTTCAAATCTTTTTATTATACGACCTCTTTTCTTTTCAGATCTTCCTCCGGCTGAAGAAGGGTTATACAAAACCAGAATTTTTTTCATATAAAAATTATAGCAGATAAACTCATTTTCTCTAAAAGGTTTGATCAACTTTTTAATGATTTGTAAAGAATATCAAGAAAAACATCCCCTTTCTCATAATCAAATGAAATCGAATTTCCCGACTTTTTGAATTTTACAATATCATTAGCCAATAATTTCCCAAGAATAAAATCTGCTCTCTCACTATTATTAAACTCAAATACAAAACGATCTGAGAAGATCGAAACGTTTGTCGTTCCCGCTTCTGAAGCGATTAATTTTACTTTTGCAACATAAAAGATCTTTGATACGTTCTCTCCTCCATTACCAAATCTGCTGAACATATCATTTCTGATCGATTCAATTTCGTTAAGATCTTCCGCATTAATGATTTGTGAATAAAAATCCATTCTATCCGTGCCATCTGATATATATTCACTTCCTATAGAATACCTGAAATTGACCTTGACCTCCCCATTCCATTCCCGTGTTTTTTTGCCTTTTAATTCATCAACAGATTGTTTTAGCATTGCATTATAATAATCAAAACCGAGGGCCTCAATATGGCCATGCTGTTTACTTCCAAGCAGTGAACCTGCCCCTCGCAATTTCAGATCATACTCCGCAAGTTTAAACCCTGAGCCTACATCTGAATAATCTCTTATTCCTTTTAGTCTCAACCTTGCTTTTTCAGTAACCACCTTACTGCCTGTCAAAAAATAAGCATAAGCCTGCCGTTCTCCACGTCCTATCCTGCCCCTTAGTTGATAGAGTTGGGTTAGGCCAAATTTTTCTGCATCTATGACTATTAAAGTGTTTACATTTGCTATATCTATGCCATTTTCAATGATCGTTGTGGATAAAAGGATGGAATAATTACCATTAATGAAATCCAGAAGATTTTTTTCTATAAGATTATTGTTCATCTGAGAATGAATGACCCCGATTTTAATTTCCGGGATCCACTTATTAAGGAGATCTTTAAAGGTGAAAATTTTTTCAATGGAATTATATATGATATAAACACCACCCTTTCTTTGCATTTCCTTTAAAATTGCCGATACTATAATCTGCCTCGAGAACTCACCTATATAGTTTCTGATCTTTAACCTTCCTTTGGGAGGGGTCCTGATTGTCGAGATATCCTGAAGTCCTGCCATCGAAAGCGATAAGGTCCTCGGAATTGGAGTAGCAGAGAGGATAAGAACATCCACATTCTCCCGCCCCTGTTTTAATTTTTCTTTTTGAAAAACTCCGAATCTCTGCTCTTCGTCAATAATGAGAAGCCCGAGATTCCTGTAATCTGTTTTTGATGAAAGAATAGAGTGTGTCCCTATCAGAATATCAACATCTCCGTTCTCAAGTTCCTCTGATATCCGTCTCCGGTCAGCTGTTGAGACCATTCTCGATAACATCTTTATCTTAACAGGCAGTCCATCCATTCGATTCGAAAATGTCCTAAAATGCTGCATTGCAAGAATTGTTGTGGGGCATAAAACCGCAACTTGCCTTCCACTGCTTACGACTCTCAAAGATGCTCTTATTGCAACTTCAGTTTTACCAAAACTTACATCACCGCAGATCAATCTCTCCATCGGAAAATCTCTTTTCAGATCCGACATAACATCCGCAATAGCAGTTATCTGATCCGGGGTTTCAATATACGGGAAAGTGCTTTTCAAATGATATTCAAGTTCACTATCTCCTTCATGTGAAAAGCCCTTTATTGACCGCCGCAGAGAATAAAGATCAAGTAATTCTTTCGCAAATCTGATAATACTTTTCCTTGCGCGGATTTTCTTCTGATTCCAGCTCTTCCCACCTATCCTGTCAAGTTTTCCGGGTTCTCCTTTGAACGAGAAATACTTATTTAATACATTTGCTTTGGAAACAGGTACATAGAGAATCTCATTGTTCATATATTCCGTTTTAATGAACTCCTGATGAAAATTTCCGAATTTCAACAATTGAAGACCACGAAATATTCCTATGCCATGTTTTTCATGAACGATATACTCTCCCGGAACCAGTGTTTTCAGCAGGCCTTCACTTTCTGACTCATCAATATCCGCAATATTATCCCGAAAAATGAATTTACGATCAGTGTAAAAAAACGATGAAGTTGAAAGATTCACAAAAGAATCGGGAATAATAAAATCCTCGGATTTCAGCCTGATCCCTCCATCACGAAGGTTCTCTTTGAGACTATTACTTTTTGTAAATAAGAAAACGTTGGATCTGACAGAAACATCCCTTAATTCCTCAAGGTCACCTGTATTGAACTCTCTCAGGTTCTTTTCCCATTTTTTCAGTTCGGTTCCATAAGATATATCATCCGACTTTTCAGAAATATTCAGAGCAGGAATAGTCGGGGATATTTCACGAAATAGTTTGTCAGGATACTGAATATCGGAGCCATCATTAAGTTTGAAAATTTCCCGAAAGTTTTCCATACTCTTCTCAGCGCTACTTTCGACCAGAGATCTGCTATTATAAATTAATTTCAAGTTATCCAATATATCGGTCAAAGACTCAATAAACTTTCCGGAGATCATTTCACTGAATTTCATCTCTCTTCCAAACAGTCCATAAAGAGGAATATCGATGAGATCGATCTGCCTGACAGATCTTCTTGAAACCCGATTAAATAATGTTATTGATTCTATCTCATTACCATAAAACTCAATTCTTGCAGGATATTCGGTTCCGGAAGGATAGAGATCAAGGATTCCACCTCTTTTATGAAACTCGCCGGGCTCATCCACAAAATTCGAATGGGAATATCCCATTTCGTACAGTTTCTCTATCATATCATTCATACTGATCTTTTCTTTCACGCGGGGGGAAAAGATCATATTATCGATTTTCTCAGGACGTTCAATTCCAATTGAGGCAGAAAGCATGGTCGCAATAACAATAACCGGAATATTTTTCAATTTTTTTCTTAAAAGATTAAATTTTTCGATATGATAATCAGGATAAATACGATTATTAATATATGGATCACCAAAAGGTAATGGGAATACAATTATATCTCTTTTGGAACCGACAAGATTCATCCAGTGAGAAAGTTTCGCCCTGAACTCATAAAGATTCGAATTCTCCGGAAGGAGCAATAGAAGATCTCCTGACCATTCGTTACATATTCCAGCTGTAACCAATCCCGAAAGGTCGTCGTCAATGTTTATCAGTTCACTATTATTTTCAGATGAAAACTTATTCTTCAGTTCCTCTGAGAACAACAAATCGATATAATTCATTTATACACTCTACATTCTGTTATCACTTTATTCCCATAACTTTGAAAACAGCTTCATTATACTTTATAATAAACCAGGATGGAAAAGATATTAATAGTCGAAGACAATCCCTCAATGCTGGAAATGCTCAGGAATATCATTTCCGAGAAAGGTTATCTTGTAAAAACAGCTCAGGATGTTTCTACAGCATTTTTTCTTCTGAAAAAAGAAAATTTCGATGTTATACTCTCAGATCTCCAACTTCCCGATATGGATGGATTGACCTTTTTTAAAAAGATCAGGAGTTCAGGGATTCCTTTCATTATTCTGACTGCATTCGGATCGATAGAACTTGCCGTAGAAGCAATAAAAGCGGGAGCCTTCGATTTTGTCTCAAAACCTGTTGATCCGAATTACCTTTTCATAATAATCGAGAAAGCTATAGAATCAACAAGAATTCTCAGAGAAAATATCATCCTGAAAAGTGCACTCCGCAGGGAGTCAGACAAATATTCCATAATAGGAAAGAGCAAAGCCATGTCGGAATCGATAGAAAAAATAAAACAGGTTGCTCCAACTAACACACCCGTATTACTGCTGGGTGAAAGTGGAACAGGTAAAGAGCTTTTTGCAAGAGCTGTTCATCAGCTCAGCAACAGAAACGATAAACCTTTTATTACAATAAATTCTGCATCTATCCCGGAGACACTGCTCGAGAATGAACTTTTCGGACATGAGAAAGGTTCTTTCACCGATGCCCACCTCAGGCATACTGGGAAACTGGAATTATCACAGGGAGGAACATTCTTTCTTGATGAGATCGGTGACCTTCCGATAAATCTTCAGGGAAAGATCCTGAGAGTTATTGAAGAGAAAAAAGTGACAAGGCTTGGTAGCAATAATGAGATATCACTCAATATAAGATTCATATTTGCAACTAACGTAGATCTGGAAAAAGCTGTCAAAAATGGCAATTTCCGAAAGGATCTTTATTATCGTTTAAACGTTTTCCCTGTCCACATTCCTCCTTTAAGAGATCGGAAAGGAGATATAGATCTACTGGCAAAATATTTCATAAAAAGATTCTCTGTGGAAATGAAAAAAGGAAATATAAACATCTCGTTAAACGCATTGAAGAAACTGGAGAGATACAATTGGCCCGGGAATGTTCGTGAACTTCAGAATGCTATAGAGAGAGGCCTTATAACTCTTAAAGGCAATACATTTGATACTAAAGATATAATTCTTCCTGAAGAAGAACCATTAATTCCTGATTCCATTATGCACAATTCAGGACTAAAAAAATTATCATCCGGGATTGTAAGAAGTCTGGAAAAGAAAAAAATTGAAGACACATTAAAGGATACAGGTTTCAATAGAAAAACAACCGCAGAAATTCTAAAGATCAGTTACAGAACACTACTTTACAAAATCAAAAAATATGGCATTGCGACAAAAAGTTAAGAAATATTTGCTGGTAAAATCAGCAAAATTGCTGATATATTCCATCTTATTTACATGCAGGAAAAAAAGTTCCGGACAGGGAAAAATTGATGATCTGAAAAATTCTGACAAACCTATTATTTATATTTTTTGGCATCGACATATTTTTTACAATATATTTAAATTCCGCGGAACCGGAGCCCGCCCTCTGATCTCGTATTCACCGGATGGAGAGATGGTTTCACTTGTGGCAGAAGAATTCGGAATGAATCCGGTAAGAGGTTCATCTTCAAAAGGAGGTGCCAGAGCTTTTTTAAATATGATAAATGCAATAAAAAAAGAAAATTCTGAAATAATGATAACTGCAGATGGCCCAAAAGGCCCGGCTGAAGAAGTAAAAGACGGTACAATTCATATAGCCAGAAAAACAGGCGCCGCTTTAATTCCAGTGAGTTGGTATTCTTCCAGGATAAAAATATTCAACAAAAGCTGGGATAGGTTCTTACTTCCACTTCCATTCGGGAAAATCAAATTCTCTTATGGAGATCCGGTATTTATACCTCCGGGGATCTCAAAAGATGAATATTCAAAATATAAAGATCTGTTAAAGAGCAAACTGAACACTCTTGAGCATGAGATAATGTTAGCATTAGGAAAATAATTGAACATAAAGGAGAAAATAGATTAAAATGGTGCAAAAAAAGAAAATAAGAAAGATCGGAGTGTTGACGGGAGGAGGTGATTGTCCCGGACTTAATGCGGTAATAAGAGCGGTTACAGCTCATTCAATTCTTGATCACAATATAGAAGTATTCGGTATACAGGACGGATATTCAGGACTTATAAATAAGAAACTCAGAAAACTTACTCTGGAGAATGTTTCGGGTATTCTCCCGAGAGGAGGTACAATTCTCGGAACTTCCAATCGGGATAATCCATTTAAATATTCTGCCGATACCGGCAATAAAGAAAAAAAATATATTGATGTTTCTGATGAAGTGATCAAAACTGTCGAATATAATGAACTTGATGCAATAATAACAATCGGAGGTGATGGGACCCAGGCAATTGCAAACATGTTGTATGAAAAGTGTTCTATACCTGTTGTAGGGATCCCAAAAACAATCGATAATGATCTCGGAGGAACAGATGTAACATTCGGGTTTGATACCGCATTAAGCATTGCTACCAGCTCTATTGATAAGATCCATTCTACTGCTGAGTCACATCACAGAATAATGGTGATTGAAGTTATGGGAAGATATGCCGGATGGATAGCACTCTATTCAGGTATTGCCGGTGGTGGAGATGTTATCCTTATCCCGGAACTTCCATTTACCATTGAGAAGATCGGAGAAAAGATCAATGAACGTCTTGCAAGAGGCAAGAGGTTCTCTTTGATAGTAGTTGCAGAAGGGGCAAAGATAAAAGGAGAAGACGTTGTGGCGGCAAGAAGAGTAGCCGATCCCAACGATCCTCTGAGATTAGGCGGGATTTCAATGGTCGTGGGGAACAGGATCGAAGACCTGACCGGTATCGAATCCAGATATACAATTCTTGGGCATGTCCAACGAGGAGGAAGCCCTACAGCTTTTGACAGGATACTTGCAACACGATTTGGATTCCATGCTGTTGAAGCTGTTATTGCCGGCGAGTTCGGGCATATGGTCGGTCTCAGAGGAACAAATATAAGAACAACCCCTATAAAAGAGGCAGTTGCAGAACCAAGGAGGATCGATCCGAGTTCAGATCTTATTAAAACAGCAAGATCGGTTGGAACTAGTTTTGGCACATAAAGGGTTTTAAAATTTCAATATCACAGTTTTTATTGATATTTTATTTATAATATTTTATATTTATTTGTGGAGGTGTAATAATGGCTGATTATAATCAAGTAGGTAATTACGTTCTTTTTGAAGAGAAGAATCCTGATTCAATAGGAAAAAATTTCCGTGCAGGGGAACTTGTTGACAATAAAATAAAAAATCATTGTATCTTATCTGAAGTAAATTCATTACTATATTCGAACCCTAAAGTCTGGAAAAGGATTACAATTCTTCTTGAAGGTATTAAAAAGTCTAATATAACAGGATTATACTCTCCAGATAAGATCCTTTCCATGGGAGAAAAGCAAATGCTGATATTTCCTTTCAAGGAATTAGTGAGCTTTGATTCCATTCTAGAAGATTCAGCTTCAAAAGGAATACCAATCAACTTTGATCTTGCATTTTCCATTGCTACAGCAATATCAGATCTGTTGGATATAGGATCAACTATTGTGATTAGTGGCCAAAAATCATTTCACGGGTTTCTCACTCCGGATAACATTCTTATAGATTTTGAAGGAAAGATCTATTTGAAGAACTATGGTATTTGTCCATATCTGGATAAAGATCCGGAAGTTTTCCCCGGATTGGAAAAACAATATGGTTCATGGATTACTCCTGAATTTCATCGTAGGGAAAAGATAGTTCCTCAATCTGATGTATATCATCTCGGATATTTGTTGTTCAAAATGCTTACCGGGAAATATTTTTCATTCAATCTCGGTGAAGATTTTGATTCAAAACTTGAAAATATAAGTTTTTCTCAACATATTCATGAAAGTAACAAGGATTTTATAAGCGGACTTCAGGAATTCTTTAAAAAAACACTCCATCCAGATCCTTCGATGAGATTTGCAAATAGTAAAGAATTCAAAGAATTTATATCAAAAAAATTCAATATTGAAGAGCTTTCATCGGTAACTTTTAACCTTGCCTATTTCATGGACTCTCTCTATCCGAACGGAAAGACCGAAATTCAATCTAAAGTTGAGAAAGAAAAGCTTTATACTCCTCCTGAACGTAGTAAATCAAGTCCTGGGAAAGTTGATACGGAGCTTGTTGAAACGATCCTTTCAGGACTTGAGGAAAGGGAGAAGGGTGGAAAACCTAAATTCTACATGATGATTGCTTCAATAATCATAGTTATTATTGCGATCAGTGCATATTTCTTTGTACAGTCAAATAAGTCTAAGCAGGAAAAAATAATGAAGGCCGAACAAATTCGTCTGAAAATGGAACAAAAACAAAGAGAGCAAAGTCTTCTTGCTCAATTAAAAGCAGTTGAAGACAGGGCTGCAAAGACAGAGGAAGAAAAGAAACTGCAGGAAGAAGAAAAACTAAAACTGCAAAGTCAGATCGATGATGTCCAGAAAGAGAAAGAAAGAATAAGAAAAATAGAGGAAGAAAAGAAGAGAAAAGCTGATGAAGAGGCACAGTTAAAAAAAGACGCCGAAGAAAAGAAGAAGAAAGCGGATGCAGATGAGAAATTCAGAAAAGCTGAAAATGAAAAAAAAAGACTCGCTGATATTGAAAGAAAAAAGAAAGAGCTTGAGGCATTAAAACCTAAAAAAGGTGAAGTTCTCCCACTTAATGCAGTTGATAAAAAACCTGTTAGAATATCCGGCAAAAACCCTGTATTTCCTCCTATTATAAGAAGAAAATATGCAGGAACCCGATTTGAAGCGCGGATAACATGTCTGGTAGACGAGAATGGAATAGTAAAAAGTTCCAGAGTTTTGAACACAATTCCTAAAGATATAAAAAAAGCAATAGAAAAAGCTATGATGAAATGGAAATTTTCTCCAGCTGAAAAAATGGGCGTTAAGGTCAGTGTCTGGAAACGGATAAATATTAAAATCTCGATCTGATCCGTCTGATTATTGTATTTTTTTTAAAGTACTTGAAAACACCCCGATTTTGGGGTAAATTATTCTATGAAAAGTTTTTATATTCTTGCGATAAATCCGGGATCTACTTCTACAAAGATAGGAATATTTAAAAACACAAAAAAAATACTTACAGAAAATATACCACATTCAGTATCTCAGCTTTCAAAGTTCAATTCAATAATGGATCAAAGAGAATTCAGAACTGATATTGTCATGGATTTCATTGATAAATGTGATGTTCCATTTTCAAAACTTGATGCAATTGTCGGAAGAGGTGGAATGCTTACTCCGATGAAATCCGGAACTTACATTGTTAATAACGAGATGATAGATTATCTTATAAATAATCTTCTTGAACACGCATCAAGTCTTGGTGCCATTCTCGCCGATAAAATTGCAAAGAATATCGGTATTAAGGCTTATATTGTAGATCCTGTTGTTGTAGACGAAATGGATCCCATTGCCAGAATCACAGGTATTCCTGAGATTAATAAGAAGAGTATTTTTCATGCTCTCAATCAGAAAGCCGCTGCAAGAGAAGCAGCAAAAAGACTTAAAAAAAAATACCGTGAATGCAATCTCATTGTGGCTCACCTTGGGGGCGGAATAACAATTGGAGTACATAAAAAAGGATCGGTTGTTGATGTTAATAACGGACTTAACGGCGACGGACCTTTTTCTCCGGAAAGAGCAGGATCGATCCCTACCTGGAGTCTTGTCGAATGGGCTACAACAGGTTTATTTTCACTCCCTGAATTAAAGAAAAGAGTGACAGGGAAAGGCGGGGTCGTTGCTCACCTTGGAACAAATAATATGCAGGAAGTAAAAGAGATGGTAAAAAATGGCGATATAAAAGCCAGAAATATTTATAATGCCCTGGGTTACAATATTTCAAAAGGGATCGGGGCTCTTGCACCTGTAGTGAAAGGGAAGATCGATGCAATTGTAATTACAGGTGGACTTGCCTTTGACAAAGACCTGATGACTTTTATCAGAAATCGGGTGAAATTTATCGCACCAGTTATTATCCTTCCCGGTGAAGATGAATTGTCCGCACTTTCAAATGGAGGCCTAAGAGTTCTTAGGGGTGAAGAGAAACCAAAGATATGGAAAAATAAGGAGAAGAAAAATGGATAAGATTAAATCTTTAAAACAACTTGAAAGGCTGGTTAAGGAACAAAAAACTCCAAAAATGGTAGTTGCCTTTGCTCAGGATGAAGACACTCTACTCGCTGTACACAGAGCTGCGGAGGAAAAGATAGTAGATGCAATTCTTGTAGGGGAAAAAGATGTTATCCTGGATAAATGCAAAAAACTGGGTATCTCTTCCGATAAATTTGAGATCATTAATGAACCCAACGAAAAAAAGAGTGGGGATATTTCTGTAAAATTGATAGTAGATGGAAAAGCCGATATCCTTATGAAGGGATTGATTTCTACACCATACTTTTTGAAAGCGATCCTGAACAAAGATTATAATCTCGTGAAGAAAGGAACCGTTTTATCACATACGGCATTGATAGAAATATCGTCTTACGATAAATTACTGATTGTCTCTGATGTAGCGATGATCCCATACCCCGACATCAGCCAGAAGATCCAGATGATCAACTATAATATAAAAATAGCTGAGAAACTGAATATTTTCAACCCGAAAGTAGGATTGATCTCTGCAAATGAAAAAGTTTCAGAGAAGATGCAATCGACAATAGATGCAGCTGTTATTTCGAAAATGGCTGACAGGAAACAGATAAAAGGAGCAATAATTGATGGTCCTCTAGCTATTGATGTGGCATTATCTAAGAAAGCCTGTGATATAAAAGGCCTGGAATCTCCTATCGAAGGTTATGCAGATATACTTATTTTCCCGAACATTGATACGGGAAATGTTTTTTATAAGACAACAACAATATTAGGTGGAGCAAAACTTGCTGGTGTTGTAACAGGAACTCCTTTTCCCACAGTTCTTGTATCCAGAGCAGATGATGATGATTCAAAATACTATTCAATCGTGCTTGCATCAGCACTTGTATAAGGATATCAAATTGAAAATTTTATACATTGCAGTGATTGTATTTTCATCAATAAGTATTCTCTTTATATCAAATCTGTCTGCAGATGAACAAAATACTCCTAAAAGTATTTTTGACTTTACCATGAATGATATTGATGGCAATCCGGTTAAACTGGAAATTTTCAAAGGTAAAGTAATTCTTCTTGTTAATGTTGCAAGTAAATGCGCATATACACCTCAATATAAAGGATTACAAAAAATATATTCAAAATACAAAGACAAAAATTTTGTGATCCTGGGATTCCCGGCGAACAATTTTCTTTGGCAGGAACCGGGAAATAACGCCAGGATCAAGTCCTTTTGTTCATTGAAGTATGGCGTTGAATTTCCAATGTTTTCAAAAATCTCAGTTAAGGGTAGAAAACAGCATCCTCTATACAAATTCCTGACTTCAAAATTGACCAATCCTCTATTTCCCGGAAAGATCAGATGGAATTTCGAAAAATTTGTATTCAATTCAGAAGGTAAACTGGTAGGCAGATTTCATCCGAAAATAAAACCTGAAGATAAAAGGATAATTGAACTCTTGGAAAAAGAGATAAATAGTGGCGCTAAAACTTTATAGATAACCTGAAAGATCTAAAACTTTAGGAGGATTTGTTTGTTTCCAAAAATATTCAGGAACAGATTTTAACGAACTCTCTGCAGATTTTTTATTCGGATAAATCCCAAAAAGAACCAGATAACAACGTCTGTTATCTCTGGTAATATTCAATATGAAAAAATGTTTGCTGTCTCCGGCATTTCTAAAAGCATTCATTACAGAAACCTTCATGCAGTCCATCTCAAGGAGGATAGAGAATCTGCTATTTTGAGACAATATTTTGCTCCTCCATAATTTCCCTGATTCTACCAATTTCCCCTTCCTGAACTTTTCAAACGGATCCTCTCCGGCAACACTTTTCTTTACTTTCTTCTGAACTTCATTAAAAGGCTTTTTCTTAAATGAGCTATCAGTATTATTTTCTATATTTTCCTTCGCAGGTTTGACATCATTCTCTTTTTTCTGTTCCTGCACTTTATGATCGGGAACAGGATCCTTTTTCTTTTTTTCTTCA
>CAYNUG010000044.1:0-15321 GCA_964400545.1 uncultured Clostridia bacterium
CGGTATTTATCGATCCCGACATTGATCAGATCAAGGTATGCCACAGGATGGGGATCAAAATGATCGAATTGAATACCGGGGAATATGCAAAGAACTGGAAGACAAGCTTCGGTACGATTGAGATCGAGAAGATAAAAAAAGCTGTTCATTATGCAAAGAAACTTAATTTTAAGATCTATGGCGGCCATGGATTGACATACAGAAATATCGCTCCGATAGTTGATATTGGTGAGATCGAAGAGTTGAACATAGGACATTCGATCATTGCAAACGGGGTTTTTATGGGACTTGAAAATGCTGTAAAAAAAATGAAGGAACTCATTTCTTAAAAGGGGAAAGGTATGTATGATATTTTATTCTTAGGTGGAGGACCAGCCGGCTATGAAGGGGCGATCTCAGCAGGAAAGAGGGGGATGAAAGTCGGAGTGATAGAGAAAGAATTGCCGGGAGGGGCATGTCTTCACCGGGGGTGTATACCAACTAAAAGTCTTCTCAATTCAGTCAAAATAATCGGAGAAATAAAAACTGCAAAAAAGATCGGAATTAAAATCAATGATTATGAGATCGATGTTAAAGGGATGCTAAAGCAGAAGGACCGGGTTGTTTCAAAACTTACCAGGGGTATAATCCATCTCCTGGGTGAGAGTAATGCGGATCTGATAAAAGGAGTCGGGAAGATCGTATCTCCCGGGACTATCAGTGTTGACAACGGAAAAGTTTATAAGGCAAAAAATATTGTAATATCGACAGGATCATTACCGGCGCAACTCCCTCATATCAAGTTTGACGGAGAGTACATTTTGAGCTCTGATGATGCTTTGCTCGTCAGGGATATTCCCGAGAAGTTATTGGTGATCGGTGCAGGAGCGATCGGAGTTGAGCTGGGGGTCATCTATAATTATCTCGGTTCCGACGTTACCATTGTAGAGATCATGGATCAGATAATTCCGGGAAGTGACAGAGAACTTTCAGGAATACTTGCAGGAGAGTTAAGAAAGAGCGGTATCAAGGTCCTGATATCAACATCGGTATCTGATCCCGTTATAGATGGAGATAAGAAAATAATTTCATTTAAAATAAAGGATGAGAGCGGGGAAAGAGAGGAAAAGTTCTCCAAGGCGTTGCTTTCAGTCGGAAGAATACCGAACACTTCAGAAATATTTTCTCCGGAAATCGGAGTAAAGCTTGACGAAAAGGGATTTATAAAGACAGGGGATAATCTTTTGACCGGGGTGAAAGGGCTCTATGCATGCGGAGATGTGATCGGTCATCCTCTCCTTGCCCATAAAGCATCTCATCAGGCAATTGCAATTGTTGATCATATACTGGATGGGAAGGAAATGGATAAGATGACGATACCCGGAGCGGTCTTCACTTTTCCCGAGCTTGCTTCTGTTGGTATTACCGAGGAAGAGGCGGAAGAAAAGATTAGCGGCTATAAAGTCGGGAGATTCCCGTATGCAGCAGGGTCAAGGTCGAATGCAGTAGAAAAAAAGACCGGAATGGTCAAAATTATAATCGATAGTAATGATAAGATCCTTGGAGCCCACATTCTGGGTGCGGAAGCAGGTGAATTGCTTCCCCTGCTTACTTATGCTGTATCAAAAGGATTAAAGGCAGACGAGTTCAGGGAGATCGTGTTCATTCATCCGACCCTCAGTGAAAATGTTTGGGAGGCACTTGGAGAGGCCGGGGGATTCTCGATCCATATCTGATCAGTTGATCAATTAAGATCGAATAGTTTCTCTCCTGTTTTCACATGTTTTCCGATTATTTTCTCAACAGGATAGCCGAGTTTTTCCGGAGTGACCATAATTATTGTGGATCCGAGTTCAAATCTTCCCATTTCATCCATTTGGGATGCAGTGAATGAGATATCTTTCCATTTGTTGTCTCTTTTGTATTTCCGGATAAAGTCCATTTTAATACTTCCTACAAAAGTTGCACCTACTGCGGCAAAATATATCAGTGAATCTTTATATTCCTGTTTAAGGACTATCCTTTCATTTTTAATAAAAAGTCTCTTTATATTTTTCAAACCGAGATTGTTAACAGGATAAAGATGTCCTTTCATATGACAATATCCTTTTACGATCCCCTCAAGAGGAAAATGGTACCTGTGGTAGTCCATTGGAGAAAGGTAAATAGTTGTGACATACCATTTTTTCCTCATATCCAATTCTATGTTCAGGAATTCATGAAGGTCGTAATCGATCCCTTTAGCCTGGATCACTTTTTTATTATCTGCAAGTTCGATCGAAGATATGATCCCGTCTGCAGGAGAAAGGAGGGCCTTGTCATCCTGAATGAGCTTTCTTTTTTTTTTGTCGAGCTTTCTAATGAATAGCTTGGCAAGAGAGTCATAATCATTTGCATCTCCCACATATTCATTCATGGATATTTTGTAGGTATCAATGAAAATGTCAATAATAAATCTTACAAGAAACTTCGGATTTTTAATCCTGGTAATTCTTCCGTAGATCCTGCTGAAAACAGGAAAGGACAATATATATAAAAAAGTCCTGATCAAAGAATTCATATTAATATTATATTCCTTTTTCTCCCGAAAATGAAACCTTTTTTGGGGACGGTTCTCAAAAAGGTGGACAACTCAGCTTCAGATCCAACCATGACTACTTTTGCTAAAACAAAGGTAATTCTGACAAAAGCAATTCTCCCGGCAGTCACAGAGACCAGATCTTATATCCCGAATCCATTTCTGTTGAAAGCTGATAACAGTTGTTGATCTTTAAATATGACCGGGATTGACACATTTCAGGATCAAATATATAATCCGTTGATGAGAATTATGAAGTGGATCTTCGGAAAATCAAAATTTTTACATAAATATATAGGGCTTTTTATAATTCTATTCCTTATATGGTCTGCCGGTTCCGGAATAATATTAAATCATCCTGATCTCGTTTCAAATTTGGCCGTTCCGGGGTGGATGGTCCCATCTCAGTATAAGACAAAAAACTGGAATAGGAGTTCTCTTGTTGAACTTCTTTTCCTGAAAAGTGATCCGGGTACCGGTTTTATAGGAGGAAAGAAGGGTGTATGGAAAACATCTGACGGAGGAAGGACATTTAAAAGAATGTCTGACGGGTTCACAGGTTCACTTTATTATGGAAAAGTAAATGATCTTTTTCTTTCTGAAGAACCAGGCAGGGTCCCGGAACTTTATGCTGCGGCTTTCGGAGGATTGTGGGTCTGTGATATAGAAAATGAAAAATGGAAAAAGATCTTTCCGGAAAATGGGCATAAAGAAGTTAAAAAGATCTTGAAAATAAATAAAAGACTGATCATTTTTACACCATCAGAAGTTTGGGAAACACACATTGGAAATATATCTTTCCCTTTCCGGAGGATTGAACTGAAAAGGGAGGGAGAGGAAAAAGTAAAGAGTATTTCTCTTGTCAGATTGTTCTTTGATCTTCATGGTGGTCACGTCTGGGGGTTACCTGGAAGGATAGTATTTGATCTCGTCGGATTGCTCATAATTTTTATTAGTGTTTCAGCTTTTTATATCTGGTTCTTCCCCAAAAAAAAGGGAAAAAAATATCAAAGAAGAGATAATAATAGATCTTCATTCAACTTTTTTTATAAATATCATCTGAAGATCGGAATTTGGATTGCAGCGATCCTTATCCTTATCGGAATTACTGCATTCTTTATGAGGCCTCCTTTTCTGGCATTGATAGCTCGTGGAGATGTCAGTGTTTCAGTGTATCCCGGACCGTTCCCGGATAATCTTTGGGATAAGAAGATCCACAGCTCCCTTCATCTGAAAAAGAAGAAAATAATTTTAATAGAAACAACAGATGGGATCTGGGAAGGTGATGATAGTTTGAAAACTGCATTTCGAAAGATAAGGATCCCTATCCTTGTTTTTGTTATGGGGGCGACTGTTTTTGAAGAATATCCGGAAGGTGGTTTTATAGTCGGTTCGTTTAACGGACTTTATCATATTCCGGAGAACGGGCCTGCAACCGATCTTTATTCAGGAAAAAAAGTTAGATTTGTTTCACCTGTCCGGCCTGCCGCAAGAATGATATCGGGATTTTTCAGGACACCTGATGGAGAAGAGTTCATAACTGCATTCGAACAGGGGGTGATCCCGCTTAAAGGGGCAGCATTAAATGGAAGATTTAAACTCCCAAAAGAGATCGAAAAAGATAACAGAATGCCTTTGTGGAACTATATGTTCGAACTTCACAACGGGAGGATATTTAAAGATCTGATAGGTGGATGGTATATCATAATAATACCTTTAGGATCATTTCTGTTCATTCTTATTACATTGACTGGGATATTTGACTGGATCTATACAAGATTCAGAAAAAAATAAATTTGAAATCCGATGAACTAAAAAAGTAATAAGACGACTGAAACTTTCTCTTGACATTAATATCTTCAAACACAATAATTAATATATGATCAAGCGGAGATCTCTGAAAAAAATGTTTACTCCGTTGGTAATAGTAATCAATATAGTGGTCCTGATGGCTATTATGATGTTTTTCAGGGCAAATCTTGTAAATAAAGAGAAAATTGCTCAAGTTGAACTGACTCGGGATATTGCTTCCAAAATTAACAATTATTATAAAGAGAAATTGGGAGTAATGAGATCTCTCTCAACTGTGAAGCAGATTGTACAGATAATTTCAGGAAAGACCATGATGTCCCAAAAAATACTGACAGCCAATCTGAGCAATATTAAATCAATCATTGGAGCTTCATTTTTATATCAGATGGATGTTTCAGGGTCTGTAATCAGTAATTCTTCATATAAAGATTTCAAACTCAAGCCGGGCGACAATTACAGCTTCCGGCCATATTTTAAAAAAGCAATGAAAGGGGAGAATTCTTTCTATATAGCTGTCGGGACTGCAACAGGTGAGCGGGGAATGTATTTCGGTTTTCCGATCCTGAACAACAATAAAGTTGCTAAAGTAACTGTAGTCAAATTCAGTCTCAAAAATGTCGATGAAATTATCAGACGATCGGGTATTGCCGGGGGAATGATCTCACCAGATGGGATCATATTTGCATCCGGGGAAAAGGGGTGGCTTTTTTGTTCTACCAGAAGCATTTCTCCTGCCAGGCAGATCGAAATAAAAAAATCAAGGCAATTAGGGAAGTTTCGTATAAGGAAGTTCCCGTACAATATAAATAGTGCCAATGTGATAATCAAAGGGAAGAGTTATTTGTCGAGTGAAATTGATCTGGAGATCAGGGGTTGGAAATTATTTACATTATATCTTTCAAAATTGAAACTTAATTATCTTTATCCCTTAATAATATTTTTGTTCCTTATGATCATAGAACTGCTTGTGATAAATACGATAAAAGAGTTCCGTATTAAAAGAGAATCAGAAATTACGATAAGAAATAGTCGTGAAAGATTCCAGCATTTGTTTGAATCGACGATGAATTCAATTCTTATTCTAAACGGGGAAAGGAATATAATAGATGTAAATCCGGTGACTATGTCTCTTTTCGGATATTCAGAGAAAGAGTTAAAGGGGAATAATTTCAGTATTCTCTTTCATGGTGATTCGCAACGTGAGATCGAGAAACATTTGAGAATAGTTGAGATGGAATTGAGAGACAGATTCGAATTCCATGGAAGGAAAAAGGATAAATCGGATCTGTATGTTGATTGTTCGATTTTTTACCAGAGAGCAGATGAAAAGGATAAATCGATATTTTTTGTAACTTGCAGTGATATAACAGAAAGAAAAGAAGCTGAAGTATTGCTGAAACGTGCTAAAGAGGAAGCGGAGAAAGCCAATCAGGCGAAAAGTGGATTTCTTGCAAATATGTCTCATGAGATTCGAACTCCAATGACCGCTATACTCGGGTTTTCGGAATTGCTAGAAATGACAGAATTGAATGAAAAGCAGGCGGAATATATTGATGTCATAAAGAATTCAGGAGAATCTCTTCTTTATCTGATAGATGAGATCCTGGATTTTTCTAAGATCGAAGCGGGGAAGGTCGTAATTGAAAAAAGGAATTTCGATCTCAGGAAACTTCTGTCGAGAATAAAGAAAACAGTTTCTATCCGGATCAAAGATAAAGATATTGGTTTGAAATTTAATATTAGTGATGATGTCCCTGAATTTTTGAGTGGTGATCCCGAGAGACTCAGACAGATCATAGGGAATCTTATGAATAATGCAGTGAAATTCACGGATAAGGGTGAGATAGGTCTGGAGATAAAACGGAGAAAAGGACTGGATCGATGGGTCTCATTAGAGTTTATTGTTGATGATATGGGGATAGGGATCTCGAAAGATGATACAGATAAATTATTCAAATCATTTTCTCAGATTGATTCTGCATTATCACGAAAGTATGAAGGGACCGGGCTTGGACTTGCCATAACATCAAAACTTGTAGAAATGATGGGCGGAATACTTGAAGTTGAGAGTGAACTGGGCAAAGGGACAAAGTTCTATTTTTCAGTAAATTTTGAGATTGCAGATAATGCGGAAGACGACTCTGATAGCATTGATATAGCAGAAAGCCATACCGCTAAGAATCTTTCCGGATATTCTATTCTTGTTGTTGAGGATAATAGTATTAACAGGATGCTGATCGATTATACACTGAGGAAAACTGGTATGGATGTTGTCACAGCTACTAACGGGGATGAAGCTTTGAAACTTATGAGTGAAAGGACTTTTGATATTGTTTTGATGGATATTCAAATGCCCGGGAAGGATGGTGTGGAGGTTACCCGGGAGATAAGAAAAACGTCTCAAAAAAATGTTCCCGTGATCGCTCTGACCGCCAATGCGATGAAGGGTGATAAAGAGAAATATATCGAGCTTGGCCTCGATGATTATCTTAGCAAACCGATCAGAAAAAGAGATCTGATCAATACAATTATTAAATGGATAGTCGAATCGAAAGGATAATAACTTTTTGAATTCAGAATACAGACAGTAGATTATCTGATTCGGGATGAATGGGTTGGTCTCCTGTGCCTTCCCGGAGAAGTGTTTTTTTCGTAATCACTTTAGCTCCCGCAAAAATGTATTAAAAACTTATGGACATAGTTTGGTAATCCTGTTGTATTATCATTGTAATAAAGATAATATATTGCAATGAGAACCTTATATAGCGATCAGATAAAGAAAGATCCGGATGCGAAAAAAAGGAGATTATTTCTTCTTCTTCTTTTTGCCGTTGCTTTACTAGTACGTTTTTACGGGATAAACACTCATCCTGTAAATTTCCATGCTACTCGTCAATATCACTCTGCATTGCTCTCCAGATCGTTCTATATAAATGATGGTGCCCATAAGGATGATATCGCAAGAATCCCTTCTATAATGTTTCAGCGGTCCAGAGAAAGGATCGACCCAAGGATCAACGAGAAGATAACCTACCAGTTCTATCGTATGTTCGGCAAAGAGGATATGGTGATCCCGAGACTTCTTTCGGTTTTCTATTGGATGATCGGGGGGATAATTCTTTATAAGATCGGCCTGCTGCTGATCAATCCAACTGGAGCGTTCATATCTGTTATCTTCTACCTTTTTTTCCCGTTCGGGATAAATATCAGCCAAAGTGTTCAGCCCGAGTCATTACTCATTATGTTCTTCTTATGGAGTGTACTTCAGATAATCAAATGTTTTAGATCTGAGAAAGGTGATTATTTCTATTCAGCCGCTCTTTTGTCCGGATTTGCAGTTCTCATTAAGGTTACGATCATTTTCCCCCTCCTCGGCTTATTATTGTTTCTGGGGATAAATAAATATGGGTTGAAAAAGTATTTATTTAATTGGAGGACTGTCTGGTTCTATACAATATTTCTTTCGCTCGGTACTTCTTTCTATATTTATAATATTTTCTGGAACAGGACAATGCAGGGATCGGCAGCCTCGATGATCTCACCTGAATTACTTTTATTACCTTTTTTTTGGACGGGATGGCTGACACAGATAGCAAAAGTGACAGGGGTAGTACCTTTTCTGGCAGGGATCACTCTTTTCTTTACGATTAAGAAAAGGGAAGTGAAATTCATATTGGCGGGACTTTTCCTCGGTTATGTTTCTTATGCCATTATTTTCAGTTATCCGGCGGCAACCCATGACTATTATCAGGTCGCACTTTTTCCGGTAATTGCTTTATTGCTTGGACAGGTCGGATCATTCTTAAAAAAGGGGGAAAGAACAAAATACGGAATAATCTTTGCCTTACTATTTGCAAGTGTTCTATTTTCTTTATGGCATCAGTACAAATTCCTGAATAGTGATCATAAGATGAAGATGTATTCTCCGGCATTCTTTCTTGTAGGAGAGCAGGGATCATATTTTTACAATAATACTTCTGATCCTGCAATATGGGGGAATGCTTTTGAAGTGGGAGAACTGACCGGACATGGGATAAACAATATCCTTCTCTCCCGGTCATATGGGAATGCCGTGATGTATTATGGGAAATTATTCGGAAGAGCATGGCCTACTCAGGAGGATCTGGATTACAGGAAAATGAAGGGCAGAGATATCCTGACGGCCAAAGAATTATACTATTCAAAGTTTTCCCAATTAAATCCAAAATTTTTTATCATAACAGATCTTGTATCGTGGGAGCAGCAACCCGATCTGCAGAAGTTCCTTCGGTCAAATTTCCGGTTGTTCAGGAAGCATAAGGGATATATCATTTATGATCTCCGGAAAAGAAAAAAATAAAATTTTTTGAGATAACCGGTTTTTCATTCTATTTACACTAGGGGAGGGCTTCTATGAAAAAAAAAATAGTATTAATATCTTCTTTATTATTATTCTATGGATTTATCAGTTCCCAAACTATAAAGGTTGATTACCCGGATCATAATTCAAAATGGATAATTGGGAACCACTATGATATAAAATGGACGAAAACCGGGAATATGAATGCAAACGTCAAGATACGTTTGTTCAATGCCACTGCAACGCAAAAAATGTTAAATATTGTAAACTCAACTCCAAATACCGGAATTTATTCCTGGACGATTCCAAATAGTGTTTCACAGGGAGACTATATCCTGAGGATAAAGACTATTGATGATGAAGTTATGGATGATTCGGAAGTTTTCAACATATCAGTTGATCCTTCGAAACCGAAATTAATGAAAGAAAAAAAGTATAATGCGTATGATGTAGGGAAAATTGAAATACTTGCTCCTTCGAAATCAAGTAACTGGAAAGAAGGGAGTGTATATTCGATAAAGTGGAAAGACACATTCAGGGATAAAAAAACCACGAAGATAGATCTGTACAATTATTCGGGAAATAAATTCCTGAAAACAATTGCCACTATCCTTCCTATTAATGTAATTAAGATCCATAAAGGAGGAGTAAAATCTTCCGGTGTTTCCTACAACTGGTTCATCCCGAAGGGGACTTACGTATGGCCGGGAAATTTCAGAATTAAAATATCGAGGACATCCGGCGGATCAGCGATGAGTGAACAATTTCATATTGAGATAGTTCCGAAGGTGTCTGAATTCAAAATAAACGGTCTGGTGGACAACAGATGTAAAAGAAAATATTGGCAAAGTCAGGGAGTGATCGATAGATTAAAAGAATATGCAGATAAGATCCCGTGCAGATATGACAGTAACGTTCAGGCATGGGTGGGGTATTCGTACAGGCTCATGTTTAAAAATAACTCGGCCTGGGTCGGTGATGTGTTCAGAAGTTTTGTTTACTTTGATGTAAGCGGATTGCAGGGGAAAGGTGTTGTGTTGAGTGCTAAGCTACATTATCAGAAAACGTCAATTCCCTTGAGCAAGAATTGCAAGATATCTATTTACAGAGTGAATAACGGATGGAGCGACCCGTTCAAAGTGAATGCAGATTTCCTGTCATCGAATCCGGAAGGTTTTGATCTGAAGACGGTAATATGGAGCTGGATAGGTCATCCTGGCGATAACCATGGATTAATGTTTATAGGACCTGATGAAAGTTTCTCGCGTATCACTTCGAAATGCAGAGCACAGTTGGACAATATCTATATTGAAATTAAATTTGCAGGAAAATAAACAGGATGATCTAATTTTAAATTTAGAATTAATTATTGCCGATGTAGCCCCGTTGGTAGTGGATTTGAGATTGACCTTTTGATTACATCTTTAATAGACATGATATCGAATTTTTGATAGAATTTATTTTCGCCGATGTAGCTCAGTTGGTAGAGCATTTGATTCGTAATCAAAAGGTCAGCGGTTCGACTCCGCTCATCGGCTAACCCTTTACTCCCTATATACAACAACTTTTTAAAATCATCTAAATTCGTAAAACCCGAAAAATCACAAAAGGTGACCAAAAAGTGACTATCATAAATTCTTTAAAACCCATTTAGTTTTATACTTTTGACTTGTTTTAAAAAAGCAAGATGTGAAAAAAACTCCAAGAGTGGTAAAATTAATTGGGACAAGTCAGAATTAAGAATAAAAATGGAGAGAATGCTATGGACAGAATTGTTACGACTCTTGTAAAGGATTTACTTGATTCTCAAGAGATTCCTCTTGAAAGATCGTATAAAGACTTTGAGAGATTTACAAACTATTGTGTGATTTCTAAAGAATATAATAAATCTTTTGATATTGAAGATACTTTAACTGGAGTTGGAGATGACACTGGGATTGATGGATTGGCAATTATTGTAAATGGTAATTTGATTGAAAATACGGAACAAATTGAAGATCTTCTTGAAAGAAATAACTTTATTGAGGCAACATTTGTCTTTATTCAAGCCAAAACATCTAATGAATTCAATTCTTCTGAGATGAATAAATTTTCTTTTGGAGTAAAAGATTTTTTTTCTGATAATCCAAAACTAAGAAGAAATAGCGAAATTTTAAACTTTTCTGCAATCTCAGAATTTTTATTTACAAAGGCTTCAAAATTTAGAGAAAATCCTAAATGCAAATTATACTATGTTTCAAATGGATCATGGAAGGAAGATCGTAATAATGTAGCAATAGTAAATTCAACAATTGAAGATCTCGAAAAAACAAATTTTTTCTCAACTATAGAATTTAATCTCCTGGGTGCAAATGAAATATCAAAATTGTATCGCCAGACAAAGAATACTATTTCAACGAGTTTTGTTTTTACAAATAAAATAACACTTCCCGATTTCCCTAATATTAATGAATCATATTTTGGAGTGATACCAATCTTAGAATTTAGAAAAATTCTAATTGATGAGAATGGCAATATGCGAAATATTTTTTATGATAACATCCGAGATTTTCAGGGAATAGGAAATCCCGTGAACAAGAAAATACTAGAAACTTTAAATGGCGATAATCCAGAATTATTCACAGTATTAAACAATGGAGTTACAATAGTTGCTAGTTCAATGCAAACTTCTGGAAACAAATTCACAATTAAAGACTATCAAATTGTCAATGGTTGCCAGACGAGTAATGTGTTGTTTAACCACATAAAAGATAACAAGTCTGATGAAATAAATATCCCCTTGAAATTGGTTTATACAACAAATGATGATGTGAAGAATAGCATTATCATTGCAACAAATAGTCAGATAGCAATAAAACGTGAACAACTTCAAGCTATGACTGATTTCCAGAAAAATCTTGAAATTTTTTATAATACTTATGAAGGTGATAGTAAACTTTACTATGAAAGACGTTCCGGGCAATATAGAAGTGATAATTCTATTGTTAAGTCTAAAATAATAAATGTCAGAGATCAAATAAAAGCCTTCTCCTCAATTTTCCATGAAAATCCAGATCGAGTTACAACTTATTTTGGGGGTATAGTTACGCAAAATATCGAAACTGAAAATCCAACAATTTTTAATTCAGATCATGCTTTTATCCCTTATTATATGTCAGGTCTTGCTTTTTATCGTCTTAATTCTCTATTTAAATCTAATTCCATTGATAAAAAGTTTAGAAAGATTAAATTCTTTCTTTTAATGATTTTCAGAATGCTTATAAATAAAAACAAAATTAATTCAAGATTTATGAATAGTAAAAAAAAAGCTAATGAATATTGCAAGCCCATTATTGAGATTTTAAATAATAAAGATAAGTGTCTAGAATATTTTAAAAAATCTACTGAGATAGTTGAATATTCCGGATTAGAAATTGATGATAAGCAATTAATAAAGCAGGTTAGTTTTACAAATAAATTAAAAAAAGCATTTAGAGAGTTTGAATCTAATAAATGATAAATTTTTTCTTTGCTGAAAAATCAAAAGAATGATTATTGTTTAATTCATTTTTTTGTAAACTCTCATTCTCTTTATGACCTGCTTCTGCTAAACTGATTTAATTTGAATTTTGATAAAATATTTACAAAAGACTAATAACAAACTTAATTAATTTCATTAGGGGTGAAAATTATTTTATGGATAAAAAGTTAAGGGAATTAGTTGATCTTTTTGAATACAATAAGAAACAAATTGAATTTATTAATAATAAATTTTTTTTAGATTATTTTATAATTCATTAACTCTCTTTTTTATATTAAACATTGCTTTATTTACATCTTCCAAATTAGTAAATTCAAAAACTACAGTTTCTCCAAGTTTCTTAGACTTCCAGTCAATAACCAGGAAGTACACTTCATCTTTTCTTTTCTTTTGAAGACCAAAAGCAAATATTCCAACCAATGCAATTCTCGTAAGCGTAATCCTTTTATCAATTGTAGATTTATCCTCAAGGGTAATGTCAGTTATGTCTTTTATTGGGATTTTCCCAAGTTCATTCAGATCACTATCCAAGAAGATCAATTCATCTTTTGTTTCTCCACAAATGACATTACTCTGCCTTTCACTTTCCTGAAATCCCGTGAGATAAGTTCCTGCTTCATAATGTCGTGTGAATCCTAATTTTTCTAATTTGTCATCATTTTCTTTTTGTTTTTTTAAAGAATCTCTTGAAGATTTAATCAAAACAAATATTATGATTGCTAAAACTACTCCTACTCCAATATACTGGATTGTTTCCCCCTCTTCTTTAAGCTGTGTAATTACCCCTACGATCATTATAAATGCTAAAACAATAAAACATCCAACTGCATTCCCATCAGGTTTTGACCCCATTTCTCCTCCTGCTTTTTAGAGTTCTGGATTTGAAATTAAACTTTAATAAATTCAGTACTCCTTCCTTCTCTCAAAATTCACTTTAATAAACAGGAACTCGAATGTCAATAAAAAAAAGATTAAAAATCATCAATTTGAATTCTGAACTTGCCACCGAAAATTTTTTCAAAATAAGTGATTTTTGAAGAGTTTTAATTTTTTATACTTTAAAAGGAAAAAGCCGGGTAGTGAGTTGAATATTTGAATTACTCACTACCCTTGATGTAAGTCTTCTATATCCTACCAGTAAGAAAATTATATATCTATTTTTTATTTTTCTCAACTATATGTCCCTTTGAATGTCGGATCAATAACAGAATATAAATTATTGAACTGTCGGGGAATATCTGATTATTCATGTTAGGAAAATAAATCGGATATTTTAAAGGATTAAAGCATATTACAAAATATATATTTGAGTTTTACTTCTGTTTATAAATGCATATAAATTAAATAATATTTCACACTCTCTTTTTTATGCGATCAAAATTTAAAAATAAAGATAATGATTTAATAAAAAATTAAAGAAGTAAAACTCTCACACCTTACGCCGCTTCACCTATATGCCCTATATATCAGGGGAAATCAAATCCTATTTGGAATTATAAGCTCCAAAAGAGGATGTTAGTCTAAATTGTAAATATATTGCATGTTGGTATAATTGTATTATTAGAGGATTAAAGGGAGGTAAAATAAATTCAAATTCTCATTGGATAAAAAAAATGAAGAATTAATTAAGGTTATATTTAATGATTAAATTGACGAATATTTCAAAAATAATTGACAGAAAAAACATTTTAAAAAACTTAAATATTCATATTCCGAGAGGTGAGATTACTGCAATATGTGGTCCTAACGGAGCAGGGAAAACAACATTACTCAGAATAATTTTAGATCTGCTTTGCATTGATAGCGGAACTATCAATTATAATATTAAAAAGAGCGATATTTCTTTTTTATTTCATGAAGAATGTCTTTTCCAAGATTTAACCTTAAAAGAAAATTTAGATTTCTTTTTAGCTTCAAAGAATTTAGAATTTGATCCGAGAAAAATGGTTAAATATGCAGAAGAGCTTAATATTGTAAAAGAAATTGATAAAAAAATATCAACTTTTTCAGAAGGAATGATTAGGAAAGCGGATTTGATTAGAACACTTATGGAAGAACCAGAATTGCTTATTCTAGATGAACCCACATCGAATTTGGATCCTATCGGGAAGGTTAATGTAAGAAATATTTTGAAAAAAAAAGTAAATGAAGAAAACCTGACTGTTTTTCTTACAAGTCACCTATTGAGTGAAGTGGAAAAATTAGCCAAGCATGTTTATATTATAAATGAAGGTCAAAATTGTTGGGAAGGTGATATGGAATATCTGAAAAAAAACAATATTGATCTTGAATCAAAGTTTGTTGAATTAATAAAATCAAAAGAGTTAAAACATGAAAAAACTGTATAAACTAAAATTTTTTAGACTTTTTCTTAAGGATTTGATGATTGCAAGAAACAGGATGTTATCACTTGTTTTTATGCTTGTTTTCTATTTCGGTATAGTTTTTGTGTCATTCAAACAAATAAAAGAAGTTACTTCTTTCTTCAACAATAATATGATTTTAATATTTTTTGCGATGTTTTTTGTTCAAACTGTAATAATTATTTCAATGATGATTTTTCCTTATTTCATCTATCCCGAGTCAATGAGAGGAAAACATTTAGTCTATTTTGCATATCAATATTCAATTTTTGAAGTTGTTTTAGGGAAATCTCTTTTTATGTTTTTGTTTTCCATTTTACCAAGCTATATATGCGTATTTTATTTTTTTTCTCCCATTATTAAATTTTCAAATATCTTTTGTCTTACTTTTTTTTTAGCAGTCCCGTTATTAGCATTTAGTATTGTCTTATTTAATGTATATGTAACTTGGTTCACTAAGTTAGGGAAACTATTAAATATATTTTTTATTTTGATAATTGTTTTAGGTTTCTCAAAAATTAAAAATATTCTAAATCTGAGTTTAAATTTTCCTGATTATTATATCCCGATGACAGGAATAATTTTCTCTATATTTTTTATTTCTTTGGTGTTTGGATTAGCTAAGATAAATAAAAAGGAAAGGGTAATATTGAATAAATAGAATTAGAAAAGAAGGGGTGACGGTGCTTGACAATTTGACATTGTAGTTATAAAGTTAATTTATGAGAAG
>CAYNUG010000045.1:0-15244 GCA_964400545.1 uncultured Clostridia bacterium
AAGATACTTGAAAAATCTTCAGATTCTCCGAAATCTTATTATACGCTTGCTAATTTTTATTCACAGAATGGAAAGTTTGAAAAAGCGAATGAAATGTACGAGAAAAGAATTGCTCTTGATCCGACAGATCCCAGCGGATATCATTATTATGCAGTCTATTTGCAGAACTACAGGGCCTGGGACAAAGCTATTTATGCCCATCGTAAAAGGATATTTGCGATGATGGATCCTTCGATCCTTGATTACTTTAAGGATATTGACAAGATCAAAGCGGATATAAAAAGGGTTGAGGATATTAATAAATTTGTTAGGAATGTAGAAAAAAATAAAGCGATCCCAGCTGATCAGAAAAAGGCACTTCTTGCTGAGAAGAAGGAAGAATTGAAAAACTTTCCTACGTTACAAGAAGCAATTGATCTGATCGTGGAAAAAGAAAAAGAACTGAATCTTGCGGGTGCGGAAGCAGAAAAGAAGTTGGATGGTCTGAGCGATGAGAAGAAGCTTGAATTTGCTGAAGCTTATTATTCTCTCGGAGTTGTGGCATGGAATAAAAGTTATCAGACTCCGGTTGATGAAGATATCTTTCCGAAGGAAGAAAGAAGGAAAGCTATTGAGATCGGTTTTACTGCATTAAAGAAGGCTATAAAGCTTTCTCCTGAATATCCGAATCCATATTCATATATGGGGCTTTTGTGGAGAGAAATGATCAAAGTTAATCCTTCAAAGAGTGCTGAATATGTGACAAAGAATGAGGAATACAATAAAAAGTTTAAAGATATTTATGTAAAGAAAAAGAAGAGAGAAGAATATCTTAAAGAGCTCGAAGAACTTGAGAAATAGTTTATTCACTCAAGAGAGCGTGTTGTAAAAAGGCGGTATGAAGATGGGAAAGTCACCGGTAATAAAGAAAGGTAGTTTTGACGATTTTTATCTTAAAATAAGAAAAAAAGTGACAGACTGGGCTGAAAGTGGAAAGCTCGGTAAAAAGAGTGGTAAATGGATGGATGGTTTTGTCCAGTACCTTCTTTTATTCCCCGATCTGATTCATCTCATGATAAAGTTATTCGGAGACAGTGAAGTCCCTTCGAAAATAAAGGGAATGATAGTAATAGGGTTTGCATATCTCATATCACCTATTGATATTATTCCTGATTTCATTCCCGTGTTCGGGCTTGTGGATGATTTGCTTGTATCTGTAATTCTACTGAACAAGATAATTAACAGCGGAGATGAAAAATTAAAGAAGAAGATTTCATACTATTGGGTGGGGGAAGAAGACATATTTCTGAAAATAAAGGAAATTGTTTCAATGATGAATGACTTGTCTGCCCAGATTCCAAAATCTATTTCCGGGTTTTTTAACAGGCATAAATAAATATTGTTAAATAAAGCTACCGGAAATAATCTGATTCAGCGAGATGTTGAAAAACTTTTTTGAGATAAGATTTTCAAAGTAGTCCCACAGATTTGAGGTAACACAATCATCAGCCAGAACGCAACCGGAATTCCTGGTACATCCGGAGATTAGAAGACTTTCATCATAAGCATTAAAAACATCTGAGATCAGTATCTCCTCGGGTTTTCTATTGAGTTTGTATCCTCCGTATTTTCCCTGAACACTTAGTATTAACCCAACTTTCTCTATCGGTCCGGCAAGTTTTCTGAGGTATTTTGGAGAGACCAACATCTCTTTTCCGAGAATTTCGGTGTTGATCACATCGGAGTTTTCTGCAAGAAGAACGAGCATTCTCAATGCATATCTGATCTTTGTGTTAATCTTCATTTAAGCAAAGTATAACGAATACTTGATATTTGTCAATATTTTTTTAAATTTTAACTTGTTAGGTTATATTTGGAATTATTGACTTCTACGGGAAAAAGTTCTATATTTTCTCAATGAAATATCTAAAGTTCTTAATTGTGATCATAGTGGTTTTTTTCCTTCTGTACTTGTTTTTCCAGAATGTGGAATTCGGAAAGATGTTGGAAATAATAAAAAATGTTAATCAGTTATATATTCTTGTATTTGTCTTAGGGCTTTACACTCAGTTCTTCATAAGGGCTTACAGATGGGGGATTTTGTTCAGGCCGTTTAAAAAGAAAATTTCGATACTGAACCTTTATCATTACTCTTTAATTGGGATGTTCATTAACACTCTTATTCCGGGGCGGTTGGGTGAACCTGCTCGAGGTGTGCTTATTGCCAGGGAGGAAGGACTCGAATCGGGATCAGGTCTGGCAACTATAGTAATAGAAAGGATGATAGACTCAATGATGATATTTGTCCTTTTCTTTGCTTCACTTCTTTTCATTGACAGTGGTAATTCGCCTCTTCTCAGTAAGTTGAGATCCGGAGGAATTATATTCCTTCCTGTTGTGATCGTGATTTTTGTATTATTTTATTTGATTAATATCCCGGTAGTGTTCAACATAGTTGAGAGATTTATACGTTTTATATTCAGGGTGATTCCAGAAAGATCACGAAAAAAAGTCACAGAATTTTTTCTTGATTTTGTGAGGGGCCTTGAGTTGAAATTGAGTTTTTCGGATTCGATGAAACTTCTTCTTTCATCATTAATGGTTTGGATTTATCTTGTCCCGTTCTACTGGTACCTGATGCAGGGTTTTAATTTCGGATCTTCAATTGATATTCTTGAAGTTGTCCCGTATTTCAGCCTTATAGTTATGTCTGCTGCAGTACCGACACCGGGAATGGCAGGGAGCCTTGATGCGGCTTCCAAACATGGGTTACTTGAATTGTACAAGAATACATCAGGACATAGCATTGTAAGTGTGAACGAAGCGGCAGCTTTTACTCTCCTTGTCCATGTTCTGATCATTCTTGTGATCGTTATACCCGGGTTCATATCATTTTCTTCGAAGGGTTTGAAGATGAGCTCGGTGAAAAAAGTCGGAGAAAATAAAAATGAAATGTCCTGAATGCAGTAATTTAGAAGATAAAGTGGTTGAAACGAGGGAAAGTAAGGATGGGCATTATATAAGAAGAAGGCGCGAATGCTTGGCGTGCGGAAAGCGGTTTACAACGTATGAAAAAATCGAGGGTATTCCCGTTGTGGTAGAGAAGAAGGACGGACGAAGAGAAGAATTTAATCTGGATAAGGTTAGGAAAGGATTGTACAGGGCGGTTGAGAAAAGACCAATATCGAAAAAGCAGATAGAACAGATAGCATTACAGGTTGAAAATCTCGTCTCGGACATGGAGAAGGAGATATCTACAAAAGCAATTGGTGAATTCATAATGGATAAACTTAAAACTCTGGACAAAGTAGCATATGTCCGTTTTGCTTCCGTATATTTTGATTTCAGGAGTCTTGAGGAGTTTATGACCGAACTTCACAGCCTTCTGAAAAAGGAGGATTAGATGGGCAAGAAGAATTATCCTTATTATAGTCTTAATGAAGAAATAGGATTTCCTGCCGGGATAAGCACAAGTAAGGACTGGGAGCCGAGTACTAATATTTTTGAAACGGATAAATCCATTGTGATCGAGATGGAACTTGCGGGAGTTGTAATTGATGATATATCTATTACACTGGAGGAAGGAAAGGAATTAATTGTCAAAGGGACAAAAATGCAATCATGGCTTCAGGAATCAGGTATAAGGTTCTATCTTTTTGAAAGAAAGTTTGGTGATTTTTTCAAACAGATCCACATTGATGTTCCGATCGATACTGAGAAAATAAGATCGGTAATGGAGAATGGGGTACTTGTTGTAGAAGTGTTCAAGAAAGTTTCTGAGAAAATTACTGTAAAGATCAAATGAGGTGATGAAATTGGCCGAAGAAAAGAAAAAGTCTTTGAATTTAAAAAAAGATGACAATGAAAAACTTGATATTCCGGGTAATATCCCCGTTCTAGTACTTAGAGACATTGTCGTTTTTCCATATATGATAGTACCTCTTTATGTAGGAAGGGTTAAATCAAAAAGGGCTGTTGACAGTGCTTTGAATGGAGACAGGATGATACTCCTTCTGACACAGAAAGATGCTTCAGTTGAAAATCCGAAGTCTCATGAAATGTACAAAATGGGAACAGTAGCTTTGATAGTAAGGATGCTGAAACTTCCTGATGGCAGAATGAGGGTTCTCGCACAGGGGATATCCAGAGCGAAAGTAAAAATGATTAGTGATAATGGGAAGCTCCGCATAGCAAAAATTAATGTTATTGAAGATAAAGAGCCGAAGCGTCTTGCCATTAAAGATAAAGCGATAATTAAAAATGTGAGGAATAAATTTGAACAGACAGGGAAGCTGGGCAAGCAGATCCCCAATGAGATTTTTGTAATTGCAGAGAATATAAAAGAACCAGGGAAATTGGCTGATATTATTGCTTCAAATCTTGATCTGAAGATTGAGAATTCTCAGACTATATTGAATGAAGAAAGATCTGTGGCAAGGTTGAGTAAAGTTTATGATTTTTTGAATTATGAACTTGAACTTCTGAATATCCAGAATCAGATCAATCTTAAAGCTCAGGGTGAAATGGATAAGAATCAGAGGGAATATTTCCTCAGACAACAGCTTGCCGCAATAAAAAAAGAATTAGGAGAAAATGACGAAAACGAAGGGGAAATAAATAATTATAAAATCAGATTAGCAGAGATTACTGTTCCTCAGGAAGCAAAGAAGGAAATAAATAAAAATATAGAAAAATTAAAGAAAATGCATCCCGAATCTGCAGAAAGCACCGTTGTAAGAAACTATCTTGACTGGATGCTTGATATTCCATGGGAAAAATCAACAGATGACAATCTTGATCTTATTCGTGCTAAAGGGATCCTTGATGATGATCATTATGGACTTGATAAAGTGAAGCAGAGAATTCTTGAATATCTCAGCGTGAGAAAGCTGACATCCAAAGCAACAGGACCTATCCTGTGCTTTGTTGGTCCTCCGGGAGTCGGGAAAACTTCTCTGGGGAGATCAATAGCAAGGGCTATGAACAAAAAATTTGTCAGAGTTTCTCTCGGAGGTGTTCATGATGAAGCTGAGATAAGGGGTCATAGAAGAACTTATATAGGTGCACTCCCAGGTAAAATAATTCAGGAAATAAAAAAAGCCGGCTCTAACAACCCGGTTTTTATGATGGATGAAGTTGATAAAATAGGATCTGATTTCAGAGGAGATCCATCATCGGCGTTACTCGAAGTTCTGGATCCGGAGCAGAATGATACTTTTACGGATCATTATCTCGGAGTTCCTTTCGATCTGTCAAAGGTTCTGTTTATTACAACCGCGAATTTGCTGGAACCGATCCAGCCGGCCTTCAGGGACAGGATGGAGATCATTAATATTCATGGCTATACTGAAGAAGAAAAAATAGAGATAGCAAAAAAACATTTGATCCCGAGACAAATAAGAGCAAACGGTCTTTCACGAAAACTGATATCGTTCTCAATAGGTGCGATAAGGAACATAATCGGATTGTACACGAGAGAGGCGGGTGTCAGAAATCTGGAGAGAGAAATTGGATCCGTATGCCGTAAAGTAGCTCACAAAGTAGCGACAGGGGAAAAGAGATTATTTAAGATCACAAATGAAAATATCGAGGATTATTCCGGACCGCCAAAACTTTTCAGGGACCAGCTTCTTGAAGAGGATATGATCGGAGTTGCTACCGGAATGGCATGGACACCATATGGAGGAGATATACTGTTTGTTGAAACGAAACTTTTTCCCGGGAAAGGTAAGCTGATCTTAACAGGTTCTCTGGGGAAGGTTATGCAGGAATCGGCAACGGCGGCACTTAGTTTTATTAAATCAAGAAGTGAAAAGATCGGAATAGACAAAGAGATGTTTGAAAAATTTGATATCCACATTCATTTTCCTGAAGGAGGAATTCCGAAGGACGGGCCATCCGCAGGAGTAGCATTGATAACCGCACTGACATCGTTGTTCTGCAACAAGAAAGTGAACAGAAAGGTATCAATGACCGGGGAAATAACGCTTCGCGGGAAAGTTCTTCCGGTAGGGGGAGTTAAAGAGAAGGTCCTGGCTGCAAAGAGGGCAGGAATAAAAAAGATCATTCTTCCGGAAAAGAACAAAAAAGATCTTCTTGAAATTAAAGAGATCTATCTTAAGGGAATTGAATTTGTTTTTGTCAAAGATATAGGGAAAGCTGTGGATGAGGCTTTAAAAGAAAAAGTTTTTTATGGATGAGAATAGTTTTGTTAAATATTTAAAGGCAGAATTCCCGTTTTCACGGGGGGAAGGTATCGGAGATGATACTTCCATAGTTAGATCAGGAACCGGATTTCAATTAATAACAAAAGATATCCTTTTGGAAGGGATTCATTTTGACCGGTCTTATTTTACACTCGATGAGATTGGATACCGGGCAGTCGGAGTTAATATTAGTGATATTGCTGCAATGGGTGGGATTCCGGAATATTTATATCTGGGGCTGGGTGTTTCAGAGGATTATAGAGAAAAAGAAATAAGATCATTTTTTAAAGGTGTTAAGTCGGGTTGTAAAAAGTGGAATGTGGAGCTTGCCGGGGGTGATCTGTCAGCTTCCAAACAAGGAATGTTTATTTCAATAACAATGATTGGTACTGCATTACATCCGGTAAAGAGGGGCGGAGCCGGGACAGGTGATCTTATCGGGTTAAGCAGGGTGACTGGTGAATCTGCAATAGGTCTGGCTCTTCTGAGCAGAGGTGAGAATATTCCACGGTTCACAAATAGGCATAAAGATCCCGATCCGGAAATATCCAAAGGGAAAATACTGGCAGGTTATGTAAGTTCGATGATCGATATATCTGACGGGTTGATTATGGACCTTGAAAGATTGATGAGCAATTCGGGTAAGGGTTGCAAGGTGATCTATGAGAATATTCCGGTAACGGATACGATGAGAGATGTTTGTCGTAATTACAAATTACCGGAAAAAGAGATGGTTCTTTCCGGTGGAGAGGATTTTGCTCTCCTTTTTACAATTGGTAAAGAAAAAGAGAAAGAATTAAGAAAAACCGGAATTAAACACTATATTATCGGTGAAGTAACGGAAAAAAAAGGAGTGAATATCTTCAGTTCAGGAAAGATCTTAGATCTTGAGATCAAAGGTTTTGATCATTTTAATAAATTAAACAGTTAGAAAAGCAATTTCTTGTACTAATAGAAACAAAATATTAGATTGACAAAAGTTCCTAATTTCCTTAAAATCCTAAGATGAAAAATTTGATTCCTCCTCAGATTGATATACATTTAAACCGAAAAAGAATTTACAAAATCCTGTTTCTTTTTATTGTATTGTCTTCTTTTCTTTTATCGATTTATAAATCAATTCCTTTTACTTCCGTTGACGAGAGAATGATTGCAAATTGGATTTGGGCATTTCACGATAATCCATTTCCGGTTAATCAATATCCACCTTTATTTTTATATTTACATTTCATTTTATCATTGGTATACCAAGCGATTTTCCTTTTGATCGGAATAATAAAAACCGGATATGAATTTGTGAATACCGGGTTCGGATACAACTTTATGATTGAAGCCGGGAGGTTTGTGTCGGCAATTTTCGGAATGCTAATGCTTTACTATATTTATAGAATCGGGAAAGAGTTTTATAATCGAAGTGTCGCATTCGCATCGACATTAATAGTTGCATTTAACGGAGTTTTCATCCTGCATAATCATATTTTCAAATCTGATATTCTTGTTTCTTTTTTGATTACTGTATCATTGTTTTTTCTTTTGAAATTTCATGAATATCCTGAAAAAAAATGGATTTTCCTTTTTTCTTTCTTTTTCGGCTTGTCATTTGCAGCTAAGTATAATATTGCTGTTTTTTTTATAGTTATTTTATTTGCGTTGATTATCCATAGAAATGAAGTAAAGATTTTTCAGAGTATTAAAGTTTTTATTTTAGGGTCATTTTTGGGATTTATAGTATCTTCTCCGAACTGGATTATCAACCCGATCGGAAATATAAAAAAACTTGTTGATGTTTATAATTTTAAAAAAGGAAGTGTATATATTCAGGATCTATCGCCTTTTTCAATTTATTCAAATTTTATAACGGATATTGTAAATCAATTTGGAATTTTATTGACAGTTGTTTTATTTGTCGGGATTGTTATTGCGTTCCTGAAAAAGAGTAAAAAGGATATGCTCCTTGCTCTCTTTTTAATAATTTATATTCTTTTTTTCGGACTTACCGGATTTTACGGAAGACGCTTTCTCCTTCCCATCTATTCTGTTATTGCATTGTTGATAGGGAAAACAATTTTTATAGATTTTATAGATGTGTTCAAAAAGAAAAGATCACAGAATTTAATAAGAGTTATTTTGTTTATTCCAATATTGTTTTTTGTTACTAACGATGTGATAAATAATTTGAAAAAATTCAATATGTTGAATTTGGAATCAAAATATATTTCCGCTTTGAAATATCGTGAAGGGCATAATTTAAATGACAGGAAATTTATTTTTGCTTCCCAGTTTATGACACCGGGGAAAAGTAATGATATTAGATTTAAAAAAAGTTTTAAGATAAAACGGTTTTTTAAAAAAAGGGGTAAACCGGAGTTTCTTCAGGTTAATGCAGGAGCTCTCAAAAATTTATCAGATTTAAATAAAATTAAGAAAGTTTCTCATATAAATATCCTTGATTACAGACCTTTTTATAAAATAAAAAGAGAAAAAATTCAGGATTGGGATAATGATATTTTGTTCTTTTACAAAACACCAAAAGATTTGATTGGCATTAAACCGACAATTACCGATATAAATCTGCCAAAAATGTATTTATTAAATACCGGAGATGCTTTTTATCCGGTTCAAAGGTATGAAAAGTATCCGGGATTCATGAAGTCAAAATCCGGATATTGTTTCTCCTCTGTTCATTCAGGGAAAAAAATCATTGGATTTAATTTCAGTATTTTCTCATTAAATAAAATCACCCCCCTTACTATTAAGATCAATGGTATTGAAAAAGTTTTACCGCAATCAGAACAACAAAATTATGTGAGAAAAATACACGTAAGTAATATTTCAGAAAAAAGAATCAATTATCAGTTTGTTTACAATATTGAAGTTTATGCTAAAAAGAAATTCAAAAGCTCAATTATTCATGATTATTCGGTTGTTTATGAACCCGAATATGAACAAAATAATTCTCAAAAGAGTTTTTATAAAATGGAAATGGTTAAAGGGATTAACATTCCTGCAATGTTCAATAAGGGAAGTTACCCGGAATGGATAAAGGAGTTTTTTAAAGATACTTCTATTGATCTTGTTTTGTATAATCTTGTTAACACAATCTATCTTGATGGAAAATTAGGAGAAAACTTAACTTTTAATGAAAGTTCTGTATTTCCCATTGCTCCGGGAGATTATATAATAGAGCTCTTTGTTGAAAATATCATCAACAGACCAATTGTAGGTGAAAATGCTGTAATTCAATATGATATTTTTTCCGTGAACGGTAAAAGTTCCGGTAGTTTGAATATAAAAAATGCCAATCAAACAACGTATCCTCTTCATGTTGAAAGTCAAAATGGTCCCGTTTTTGTAAAATTGCGATTCAAACATTTTAAGGAAAGTAACCTCTTATTGAAAAAAGTATCGGTAAAACCAGATTTTATTAAATATTTTCAGAATAGATATAAGAAATGATACAGCCCGGGCATAAAGCCCGGACTTTTTTTATTTGGAATTTTATTTTACTTTTTCAAGAACAACAAAAGCACCGGTTGATTCATTTCCTGAGTTGTCAATCGTTGTAACCGCATATGCAAGAACATCAACACTATCATCAATTACTTCCTTGAATGTGAATGTTCCCGGATCAGCAATTTTTGCAAGTTCTTTTAAACCTTTGATAATACGATATACTCTGTATTCTGAAACTGAGCTGTTAGCGGGGTTTGCTTCCCAGTTTAGTACAGCAGAGCTTTCTTTGAAGAAAATTGTCTGTTTAAGAGAAAATTCTCCTGTGAGATTCAAAGGTTGATAAACAGGGCAAGTCTTAACTGATACAGTTTCCGAACTTGTCTGACCGCTGGCTTCGTATGCGACTGCTTTAACGGAGTGGTTGCCAACACTGATTCCGTCAGTATTCCAAGTATATGAGTATGGTGATGTTGTAAATGTTCTTACAAGTTCGCTATCAATAAACAATTCTACTTTTGTAAGTTCATCCTTATCATCATTTGCATAAAGCTCAATATCAAAAGTACCGGAAATGCATCCTCCGTTCATCAGGTTGATTATGCTTAGTTCTGGAGGGCAGTTAAGGTCAACAGTAATTGCATCTTCCAGTGTAGTTCCGTCAGTCTTTGTCGCTTTTATACTGAACGAATGCTGGCCGAGTGCCTCTTTGGTTGCATCCCATTGGATTGAGAATGGCTCGGTATCCGAGGTGCCGATCGAAGTTCCATCTACAAAGAATTCGACACTTGAAACAACTTCCGGATCCATATTTGCTTCAAATGTGACCATAGGTCCACAAACATTGGCTCCATTCGCAGGAGAAGTGATACCTTCTCCATAACCGACCGTCTCTGTATAAAGCATTAAGGTTTTCAGAGCAGATCTCCATAAAATATTTACTTTGCTTTTGCTCATTGCTATAGCAGGTTTGCTGTCAGTCTTAAGAAGAGAATTATTGTCGAGGTGGATTATATCCCATTTCCCTTCTGTCTTTTTTGCAAGCTCAACTTTTGTGACTTTATTGGTTGCTGTTTCCTGAGCCCATGACATATAAACATTGTCAGGATCAATAGCTGAAATAACCGGATCATTATGATAATGACCTTCCATCTTTATCAGACTAGGATTGCCGTATTCGGGTTCTGAGAAGATTAAATCATCCAGGCTGGCATAAGAGTGAGCAATATTTATCCTTGTTCCCGGTTTTTCATAAGCAAGGAATACAAGATGAATATTGTTAGAACCATCGACGAACATATCTATCTGCTTATTATAGTAATTCTTAGTCGGGATATCAATTGTCGGACTCTGCGAAAGATCGCCTCCTGCATCAGCATATCTATAGTGGATCGATTTCTTATCAATGCTCCAGACAGCATGGATATTCCCATTCTTATCGTTGTAAATATCAGGCCAGATGTTTTTAACCTCTTTGGGAGAAAGATAGTCCATCACTACATAATTGCCGCCGGGTGCTCTTCTCACGTACATGGTGGGGATAAGGTTTGAACCTGAGGAATATCTGACAAAAACAAAATGTGTAACACCCTTTCCGTCAACAGCAGCAGTTGGATATTGGATAAGCCTTGAATAATCTGCTACATATGCAGTTTTTCTATGCCATCCCGATCCATCCCTATATGCGTGATAAACTGTATTTGCAGATGTATCTTTGTTTGAATATCCGATATGAACTTCTGAACCGTCAGGCATTACAGATATTCTCGGTCTGAATTTATTTACAGCGATCGGACCCATTCCGGTCACTGTTTCCTTATCAATGATCTCTCCATTCTTTATATGGCCATAATAAGGAACACCTTTTCTTATCCAGAAAACATGGATGATATTCTTTGCGTCTGCCTGCATCTCATAAAAATCAGCCTCTATACCGAGATCAATATTGTCCTTAGCAGATACTGAAACAAACAAAAATATTAGAATTAACAGTATATGAATTAACTTCATAAATTCCTCCGTGTTTTTTTGTATGAAAGCTTCTCTTGTAATCATGTAATACACAAATGTATACTAGTTCTAAATGTTACTATAACAACTATTTTTAGTCAAGTTTTTGCTTTGAAAGTGTGTTTAAGGATTTGAATAATTTATGTTGAAGTAGTATAGATTTCCCATGAAAAGAAAAAACATGATTCTTGCAATATTTTTGGCCTGTTTTTCATACGTGGGATGGTTGCATCAAGTCACTCTCTTGCTGCACAGATAGGGATTGATATGAATGAAGTTTAAAAGTCTGATAATTTTTCTTACTGACAGATGTAGGATCGGATGTCCTACATGTAATGTTAAAGCATCTCCGGAAAAATCGGGAATGTTGCATCGTGATGTCCTGGATTCTATCTTTTCCGATTCTTCTATTATAGACTCTGTTTCAAATTATGTGGTATGGACGGGTGGAGAACCATTCGAAAACTTTTCATCTCTTCTTTACGGGGTCAGTCTGGCCAAGAGATCAGGATTTCGATCGGAAATACTTACATCAGGTTATTGGCATGAAAAGGATTTTTCCCACTTGAAAAAACTACAGGAATCCGGGGATTTTTCTATCAGGATCAGTATCGATCACGAACATTTAATGCTGACGAAAACTAATAAAATAATCGCACTAATTTCGGAATGTATCAATAGTGGTATAGACGTGAATTTCACTGTTCGGAAAATAGATGATCATAATAACAAAGTTTCGAAGTTTTTTGAATTGATCAGTAGAGCTTTCCCTGATTATTATAAAGAGAAGGGTCATGACCATAGATGGATACACTTTATTCCTCATGTTCCGGTGGCAGAAGATGATCCCTATTCGAAAAATTGCAATATGGAGTGGAATGGTTATACCGGATGTAAGATGGTCGGTAGAGATCTGGTTGTCGGGATGGATGGAAATATCTATCCATGCTGCGGACTGTTCTCTCTGCCTGATTTTAGCAAATATTCTGTTGGAACCGTTAATCCGTCCGGGAAAGTTAAGAACAGGTATTCGGGACCCAAAGAACTGTTTGAAATCATTAGAACAAAAGGACCGGAAGGAGTGAGATCAAAATTTCCATCCGAAGGGAGCAAAATGGGAATATCAGGTTTTTGTAATCAATGTCATGCATGTATATCAATGTTGCGATCGTACAAAGAGTCGATCGATGAATATTTCCAATTGTAGAAAATTCAGAGAGCAATTTTTTCGATCTCCAGATCATTGAAATCGATCCGGATGTGAAATTCAGAATATTTCCCCAAATAAAAATTGTTGCCTGTCCCCTTTCGGAGAGGGAACAGAACATCATCTTTTCCCAGATCAAATATACAATCTATCGAAATGTCACCATTTCTCATGAAGTCAGTTTTGAAAATCCCGAATTTTTTCCTGCCGATCGAAAATTTTATTATTTTATCCTCAACAGTTATCGGGTATCTGCCCGGAATAAGTTTTTTATACAAATTTTTCCTTTAATTTGAAAACTTTTCTTAAATCAAAATATGATAATTCAAAACTAATGTCAAGTATAATGAAAATGCATATCCACAGGTATCTGCACTTAGACAAATGCAGGAAAAAGTGCTAAACTTGAACCGAAGTTCGAAATAAATTCGTTTGAAATAACAGGAGTATTAAATGGAATATATGGAATTAGATCTAAACTTAAAGAACAAAGTAGCTGACCTCTCTCTCTCAGATTGGGGTAACAAAGAGATGGAGATGGCAGAGGTCGAAATGCCAGGACTCATGGCTGTAAGGAAAAAATATGGTAGCGAAAAGCCATTGAAGGGTCTAAAGATAACAGGAAGTCTCCATATGACTATTCAGACAGCAATGCTTATTGAAACTCTTCTTGAACTCGGAGCGGATGTGAGATGGGCATCATGCAATATTTTTTCTACTCAGGATCATGCAGCAGCAGCAATTGCAGCAAAGGGCGAGGCCGCTGTGTTTGCATGGAAGGGCGAATCGCTTGAGGAATATTGGTGGGCTCTTGAGCAGGCACTTACCTGGCCGGATGGTTCCGGACCCGATCTGATCGTTGATGACGGGGGGGATGCCACTCTCTTCATTCACAAAGGAGTTGAGGCAGAACAGGACCCTGAATTACTGAAAAAGAAATTTGATGTTGCCGAAGTAAGAATATTAATGGACAGGATCAAGTCGGGGCTGGCCAAGGACTCATCCTACTGGAGCAAACTTTCTGCAAATATAAAGGGTGTATCCGAAGAGACGACAACCGGTGTTCATCGCTTGTACCAGTTTGAAAAAGAGGGAAAACTTCTGTTTCCTGCAATAAATGTTAATGATTCCGTTACAAAATCCAAATTTGATAACCTTTACGGTTGCAGAGAATCCCTGGTTGATGGAATAAAAAGAGCTACTGATATTATGCTTGCCGGGAAAAAAGTGCTTGTCTGCGGTTATGGTGATGTCGGTAAAGGAAGTGCTCAGTCTCTCCTCGGTTTCGGTGCTAAAGTGTTTGTTACGGAAATTGACCCGATCTGTGCTCTTCAGGCTGCCATGGAAGGGTTTGAAGTTACAACGGTTGAAAATGTTGTCGGGGATATGGATATTTTTGTTACTGCAACAGGAAATCTAAATGTTATTAACGGGAAACATATGGAACAGATGAAGGACGGGGCGATCGTTTGTAATATCGGTCATTTTGATAATGAGATCGAAATGTCTTATCTTGAAAATTCCAAAGAATGTAAAAAAACGAATATTAAACCTCAGGTCGATAAATGGAAATTGAGGTCGGGCAGGTCGATCATTGTGCTTGCTGAAGGGAGACTGGTAAATCTCGGGTGTGCAACGGGACATCCCAGTTTTGTTATGAGTACCAGTTTTACAAATCAGGCTCTTGCTCAGATAGAACTTGCAAAGAAATCCTTTGAGAAGAAAGTTTACACCCTTTCAAAGAAACTGGACGAAGAGGTTGCAAGACTTCACCTTGATAAGCTGGGCGTGAAACTGACCAAGATGTCAAAGGAACAGTCCGAATATCTCCAGGTCTCTGTCGAAGGTCCTTACAAACCGGATCATTACAGATATTAATTAGTGTAAACCTATAAACCAGATAGGATGAAAAACGACGAGTTTAAAAACAACGTTGTGATCATTACCGGTGCTTCATCGGGGATCGGTAGAGAGCTTGCTCTTCAATTTGCAAAAAGGGGAGCAAAACTTTCCCTTGCGGCACGTGATCCGGAAAGGCTGGGTGATGTGTCCGGAGAATGTCAAAAAGCGGGTGCGGAAACACTAATAATTCCAACAGACATTTCAGATAAAGTCCAATGTAAAAGATTGATCGACAAAACGGTTGCTGAATTTGGAAGAATTGATACCCTTATCAATAATGCGGGAATAACCATGTGGGCGGTGTTCAGGGAAATTGAAGATGTGACAATACTTGAGGAAATAATGAAGGTGAATTATTTCGGCAGTATGTACTGCACTCACTATGCACTTCCGCACCTGATCAAGAGTAGTGGAAGAATCGTTTCTGTATCCAGTCTGACTGGGAAAACAGGTGTCCCGACAAGGTCGGGTTATGCTGCCAGCAAGCATG
>CAYNUG010000046.1:0-15233 GCA_964400545.1 uncultured Clostridia bacterium
ATAGTCAATATTGTCCCGAGGCATTCAATGAAAAAATTGTATAGAGTTTCATCCGTTATTGACAATGTTATATATGAACAGAAAACATTTGACAAAGTTATATTCAATTGGTTCTTTTCCGGACGGAAAGAAATCGGTATATCTTATGAGGATCTTGTAATTAATTATAAAAAGCTTTCAGACAAAGCAAAAAAAAATGGCGAAAAATTCATTAATGAACTTTTCACTAAGGAAGAAGCTTTAATACTGAAATCAGAACTTGACAGGAACAGCTCCGGGGAAACAACAATTGAAGAGATAAAACTTCCTGTACCTGACCATATGGAACCTTACAGTATGCTAAAATCTGAAAACGGAAAAGGTTTTTCAAACCTGTCTGCAAGAGAATCATATGATCTTCCATTTCAGGTAATTGGTTTCTTTAACATTCATGATTCATATGAAGCACAGAAGGGAGATGAAAATCCTACAGAAGTAACAACGCTGCCTGACAATTTTTTTAAAGAGAAAAAATGATAAAACTGATCGCTGCTCTCGGGAACCCTGGTCCGGAATATTCATCAAGCCGACACAATGCTGCATGGCAATTTGTGGATAATTTCCCATTCATTGAAGAATCGAGTTGGCAGAAAAAATTTAATGGTTCACTTACAAGTTTCAATTTAAGAAACAGGAAGATCTATATTGTATTACCTGACACTTTCATGAATCGGAGCGGAATATGTGTCGCATCTGTAGCCAACTTCTATAAGCTGAACCCGGAAGAGATCTTAGTTATTCATGATGAACTTGAACTGAGTTTCGGTACGGTCGGTTTTAAGTACGGAGGAGGCTTGGGCGGGCATAACGGTCTAAGGTCAATAACTTCTTCTCTGGGAACAAAAGACTTTGTCAGATTCAGAATAGGTATTTCCAAACCGGCTCACAAAGATATCACTTCTTATGTTCTCGGAAATTTCAGTAAAGCTGAACAGGAAGAACTTCCTTTTCTGTTTAGAGAGAGTGCCACAATAATTGAACAAAATATAGATTCCGATCTAATGGAAATTGAATTGAAATACAGAAAGATCAGGATTATTGAAGGTTAAATGATCAAAAATAAAGAGGGATTTATTTTTCAGGCAACTGAAAGATATTTTGCCCAGACACAAAAGGGATTAAGTGAAATTGCTTCAGATGAACTCAGGGAACTGGGTGCAGATCAATGCAAAACATCATACAACGGGGTTTATTTTTCTGCAGATAATGAAGTCCTTTACCGGATAAACTATATGGCAAAAACTGTGAGCAGAGTTCTTGCCCCACTGGTAAGTTTTACAGTTCACAATGAAAAAGAACTCTATAAAAAATGTTTTAATATTGAATGGGAAATATTTATGTCAGTTGATAAAACATTCGCTGTTTCTTCATCTGTATCCGGAAGTAAAATATCTCATTCCCGTTTTGCAGCCCTGAGAGTTAAAGATGCGATCGTAGATCGTTTGAGGGAAAAGTTCGGTAGCAGACCCGATGTTAAAACTGATGATCCGGATATCCCGATCAATCTTAATATCAGAAATAATTTTTGTACAATAAGTTATGATACTTCAGGCAGATCTCTTCATAAGAGAGGATACAGGATCAATCCCGTATCGGCACCTTTACATGAGACTCTTGCTGCTGCAATAATAAGAATCTCCGGATGGGATGGATCAGTCCCTCTATACGATCCCATGGCCGGATCCGGAACTATTCTTGGCGAAGCAGCCTTGCGATACGGGATGATGCCCTCTTCTGTCAAGGAGAGACATTTCGGACTTTTTAACATGCCGGGGTTCAATCAAGAGTTATGGAGGAAAGTCAAAAGAAATTCTGACGAAAAAATAAGAAAGATCCCTCCAGAACTTATCTCAGGAAGTGATATCAATAAAATAAATGTTAAAGCTGCAAGACAAAATATGAATGAGATCATGAGCGGAGAGAACATCAGGATCATTAAAAAAGATTTTCATGATATTGAATCAATCGAAAACTCAATGATCATCTCCAATCTTCCCTATGGGCATAGATTGGGAAATGAAGAGGAAGCGGGAAAAATCTGTTCAGAATTCGGAGATTTTTTAAAACACAAATGCAGGGGGTCAAAAGCATTCCTTCTCTGTGGCAGTACAAATCTTGTAAAAAAAATAGGTCTCCGGACTTCACGAAAGATCCCTCTCTTCAACGGTCCGATCGAAACCCGTCTTATAGAACTTGATCTTTACTGAACTTTCATAAAAAACCTGTTTGATTTGTAACTATATAGATATTTATAACCTCTTATGTTATAAATATATTTCAGGAGGAATTATGAAAAAAATTACATTTATTTTGATCACAATGATGATCATACTGGTTTTGACGGGATGCGGGAAAAAAAATAGCGGACCTAAAGCCGTTATAGGTGAAATGCTTGATACATTTGATTCTTATATCGCAGATATGAACAAGTCTGATAATGTTGATGAAGCTATTGTTGCAATGGAAAATTTTACCAAAGCAATGGCAGTACTGAAACCTAAAATAGATCAACTAGAGAAAGATTATCCTAATCTGAAAAACTCATTTAAAGGTGAAGCCATACCTGACCAATTTAAAGAATTCGAAGGAAGAATAAAGGAAATGGGTCCTAAATTTGGTGCACTTATGGGCAAAATGATGCAATATATGGGTGATCCAAAATTTCAGGAAGCTTCCAAAAAAATGCAAGAAGCAATGAAATAATATTTTTTAAATTAATAAAAAAGGGATGATCTTCATCCCTTTTTTATTTAAGCAACATTCTTTCACTGAATGTTTCAGAAGGAATATCAATATTAAACCTGATTTTTGTCAAAACAACTCTTGTTGACGAATTTTTCCTCAATTTATCTTCCATAATCATTTCAACAGGATAAAATCTATTATTAAATTTCTTAATATTGAGTACTTTAGAGACTTTTACAAGTTTTCCGCTTTTAGAGTAAAGTTCTTCTTTAAGTCCTATATACTTTATTTTATCAACCCAGATCTTTCGTTTAAAATAGGTCTGCCTCTTTTTTTTTGATATAAGGATCAGAACAAAACATTCTTCTCCATCCAATACTTCATCCGGAAGCATCTCCCCCGAATACTCTTCCCGAAGCTTATTCGACCGCTCAGTCATATCTTCATATGACATATCAGAGCCCATCATACTCTGCCTGAGCATATGTCCCGACAATCTCAAGATCCTTTCAGCCGAAGGGTAATATATTTTAATAATCTTATCCCTCTTTAGAATCTTAGTCCCCCTGTCTCTGACCGGACTTAAGAACTCAATAAAGGATCTTGAATTCCCTAAAGAATAACTTTTCAGTTTTTTTATTATCTTCCTTTTTTTTATGGTTATTATCATCTCCATCTCGGAATATGCACTTTTAAATGTCATATTAGAATCAATCTTATTCAGAATCACAAATGGATCTTTCTGCTCAGCATAAGATCCAGGAGAAAGAACAAATAATATAAAAAACATTATGAATAATGACCTTTTCATTTTATACCTCACTTTATACTTTCAATTTTGATCTGAATGCCTCTGCAGGAAGCATTTTTGACGATTTGTAAGCAGGATACAATACAGCAAGAACTGATATCAGCAATCCGAAAAAGAAAGAACTGACAATAATGGAAAAAGTAAGATCAGGGTAAATAATGTTTCCATAAAGAGCAAGGGGGATATCAAATTTTTCCCACATCTCCTTCCCGACCATTTCAGCAAAATTTATCCCGGTTTTCTCTAACCACGCAGACAAACCGCTCCCGAACAAAACTCCGAAAGCAGATCCGATAGTTCCAATAAATAAAGCTTCAGTGACTATCATTGAGAAAATTTCCCGGTTCTTCAACCCGAGAGCTTTTAAAACTCCGATTTCCTGATATCTCTCCATAACGATCATCAGCATTGTGTTAAGTATCACCATTGCAACGATCAGGAGAATTATCCCCATTATCTTCTGCCAGATCTGTTTAGCCATCGGCATAAGTTTTCCGATTATTTCATCCTCTTCCCAGGTGATCGCAGTTAAAGATTCACCATATTTCCCTTCACTAAACATTTTCTTAAGACCAGACACGACCTCATTTGCTTTGTTCTGATCATCAAGATAGATGAGGATCTCGTGGGATGATTCACCACAATCAAGTATCTCTCTTCCGAATTTAATAGGAACAAAAACCAAATGCTTATCTATATAAGTATATCCTGTATAAAAGATCCCTGATATTCTAAAAGGTAACGCATAAGTGGAATAATTTATATCTGTAGTAACAATGAGGAGTTCATCATTCACATTCAATCCCATTTTTTCCGCAAATAATTTACCTACCATAATCTCTTTCCTATCTTTATTAAAATATTCTCCGGAGATCACCATTTCCCCGATCTTCATCTGTACATTAATTGTATCCGGATCAGCTCCGATAATTATTCCTGGCTCATTTAATTCTTCCTTGCTTATCAGAGCATTGAACTTTACCATCTGGCTTACCAAATTGACCCCATCCATCTTACTTATCCTTTCGGACAGTTCTTCAGAGTTCAGCACCATCTCTGCCTTTGGCATTATCCTTTCAAGTCTTAAATATTCTGATGTGGCTATCTTCACATCTCCGGTTCTCATCCTCTTTGTGATCTCAGTTATACTATTCATTATCCCTTCTATATAACTGGAAGCAAATATAAGCATCGTTATTCCCACTGTGATAGCAATAATTGTGAATATTGTCCTCTTTTTGTTACGTGAAATATTTTTCCATCCCAGTTTTAATATATTAAAAAACATTTTTGTGCTCCTTAGAAGTGTCTTAATGCTTCGACCGGATTCATTTTAGCTGCTTTGCTGGCCGGGTAATAAGTTGCAACGATTGAGATAAATGTCCCAAGCAGAAAAGTATAAATAAGGGGTTTAAATGTAAGATCTGCATATAAAGTATCCTTTAAAGGATAGATAGTTGCTACAATTTCTTTATAGCTATTTCCAAGTGTTTTCATTGACCAACCATATACTTCAAGATACCAGCTGGCAAGACCTCCGATAACACAACCGAGCAATGATCCGAGAACTCCGATAAAGCCCCCTTCAAAAAGGAAAACTATTTTTATCTCCGATCTCTTCATACCTAATGCCATCATCATCCCGATCTCTCTTGTCCTTTCAAGTACAGCCATCAACATTGTATTTATGATCCCCATTGATGCAATGAAAAGCATAATCATTATCAATATACTTGTATTCTTTGTTTTCATCTTACTAATTGCAAGAAAATCACCTGCAAGCTGATCCCATGAAAAAACCTCATAATTGAGACCGGCTTTTTCTATCTTATTCTGAAGTATTTTTTTTACACCAAGTATCTCATCTTTATCATCCGTATTGAGACGAATAACAATCTCTGTAATTCCGGAGTCAAGACTCATCGCTTCCTGTGCTATCTCAAGAGGAATAAAAACAAATCCACTGTTAACATTCGGATTTGCTGTATCGAATATCCCCTTAATCTCAAAATCGACGGCATTCCATGTGAATTGGTTGTCAACCCTGGAAGTTATCACTCTGACAGTTATGATATCTCCGACTCCAAGGTTGAGGTCCTCAGCAAAGGCCTTCCCTATAATGATTTGATATTCACCATCCTCTATCCACTCTCCTTCTACAAGAGATTCCTTAATATTGAATACCAACGGATCAAAATCGGGCTCAACACCGGCACATATGCATGGGAGCTCATCACTCCCTTTTATAATACTTCCCGGAAACAATACCCTCCGTTCGGCTCCGACAACAGAATCTACTCTCCTTACATCCTTAATTAACAGATCACTTTTATTTATGATCTTATCTGTGGGTAATTCATCTTTTTCTTCAAAATACCCTTTATTAAATATTTTGAGATGTGAGGTCTGGCTGTTTATAATATTATTCAGAGAATGCTTATCGATCCCGTTCATTAGAGTTATTCCTATTATTAATAATGCAAGTCCCAGTGATACGGCAGAGAGGGTTATCAATGTTCTCCGTTTGGATCTGAAAATATTTCTGATCCCCAGTTTTATCAAGTTCATATTACGCCTCTTTCTTCTTATCGGACTTAATTTCACCATCTTTTAGTGTAATTAACCTCTCTGCATAATCCATGACCATCGTGTCATGAGTTGAAAAAATAAAGGTCACACCAAACTTCTTATTCAGATCAAACATCAGATCAAGTACATCCATTCCCGAAACTGAATCGAGATTAGCAGTAGGTTCATCTGCAAGTACAAGTTCCGGATCTTTTACTAATGCTCTGGCTATTGATACTCTCTGTTGCTGTCCTCCGCTCAGTTCGGAAGGTTTTCTCTTCTTCAGCTCCAGCAAACCTACCTCATCAAGTATTTTGTCAACCTTTTCTATCCGCTCCTGTTCAGAAAGACCTCCCTTAAGTATCAGAGGAAATTCCACATTTTCAAAAGCGGTCAATATAGGAATTAAATTAAAGGTCTGAAAAATAAATCCTATTTTATCTCTCCTGATCAAGGCAAGGGAATTACTGCTTTTTTCATTGATATCTTCTCCATCTAAAAAATAGTTACCTGATGTAGCTTTGTCCAGACAACCTGTTATATTCAATATTGTGGTCTTCCCTGAACCTGATGGACCCGCTATTGAAACAAATTCTCCCTTATCGATCTCAAATGAAATTGATCTTAGAGCAAAAGATTCTATATCTCCTGTATGGTATATCCTTGATATATTTTCGACCTTTAATAGTGACATTATCGCCTCCGCTAGAAATTTATTTTAAGCCACAGAAAAAATGCACCTAAGCCCCGCATATTTAACTCGCCTCCGGATCTTCCCATTGGAATATATAATCCGGATGTAATTGATATATTTTGAAATATTTCATATGATAAAGCAGGATTTATAAGGTAACTGCCGTCGTCAACATTCCCTATATAACTGATCGACAAAGAAGCGAAATTTGATAATCCATATCTCAGCATAGAAAAAATATAGTTTCTGCCGAGAATAAATCTTTCCCCTTTCCGGATCAGATCATAATCATAGTTATGGAAATCTTCATTTCCTCCACAATCATGCAAGTACTCACTTAACAAGTACAATCCGCTTCCGATCGGGAAAGTGTAGTCCATGCCCAGAACAACCTTCTCATAATTCCCTGAAACTGTTCTGAAAGATCCGTATTCTATCCACCATCCTATTAAATTTTCTCCCCTCAGATCAAAGCCGAGGACATTATTGAAATTCTGATATCCGTTTATATATGTGAATCCGGCATCAATGTTTAAGAGTGTCCAACTGAACCTTAAAGCTTTACCAGAGGAATTCAGATCATCAGAAGGAAGGAATACAGCAGTAACTGATTTTTTCTTTCCTACAGGTGCATATAGTTTTACAGCATTGACACCGGGCTTCTCCTCTTTGGGCTCCATAAAATTGACCCGATTAAATATATCAAGCGGAGACCACAGATAGGAAACACCCATTGCAATCCTCTGTTTCCCTACACTGAGATCAAAATTTTTAAAATGTATATCTGCATATACCCTGTCAAGATCGATTTTCATATCATTTCCGGACAAATCTCCCGAAGTGCTATCACTAATTCCTACAGGAGTTAAAAGTGAACCGTAAAAGGAAAAGAAATCGACCGCCAGATTAATCTTAACTTTTTCTGAAGGTGATGTTCTAAGTTTTAATCTTAATCTGTTGTAATCCCCGGTCAGAAAGTTATTATCACTTTGATGGGTTTCAATTGTATTAAATATCAGAAAGAATCTGTTCTCATAATATCCGGAAAATTCTGATTCAGGAAAAAGACGAATAATTAGTATTATTATAGTGCAACTTATAATTATAACTTTTTTCAATTTTTATCCCTGTCCATCATATTGTATTTTTCAAGACAATGCGGACAGGGAATGTATTATACAGCTTATAGAAAACTTTTACTATTTATTAACCTTATTTATCAAATTTAAAAAACTGATCTGAAACTTCCCGCACCGTATCCGGTGTGTACCCTTTTTTGACTAATTGATCTCTCAATTTCTGGATCAGAATGGATGAATCGATCCCCATTGGACAACGAACTCCACATCTGGCACAAAGTGCACAAGAATATGCTGCAGGCGCTGCTTCCTTCATACCTTTGGCAATAAAAGCATCCCAAAGTGTTCCGATCCCTCCGGGATACTGAGATCCGAAATGACCGGCAGTCACCCAGAATACCGGGCATTCATACATACAGGCACCACATTTCTGACACTTCAGGATCTCTTTGAAATCTTTATCCTTTGATAATTTAATTCTTCCATTGTCCAGGAGTACCAAATGAAATTCTTTTGGACCATGTGCCCCATAAGTGATCACTTTTTCTATATCACCGGTCTTAGAAGGTCCTGAGATCATATGAACGTATGAGGGAACTATATAATTTGCAAATCTCCATGTGGTCTTTGAAATATGGAACGCATCATCAAGTGTAGGAACTATCTTTTCAACCCCCACTAATGCAATATGTTTATCCTGAAGGGCCGTTGCCAATTTAATATTTCCTTCATTCTCTATAATAAACAATGTTCCTGACTCTGCTGCCAGTGAATTTGCACCGGTTATCCCGACAGTTGCATCAATATATTTCTGCCGGAGGAATTTTTTAACAGCCATTACCATCTCTTCGATATTCGTTCTGGAGACTTTATGACCTGTAACTTTTTCAATAAGCTTTGATGCTTCCTCTCTCTTCATATCTACTGCAGGAGCAAGAGTATGCATCGGTCTGCCATCTTTTAACTGGACAAGAAATTCACCAAGATCCGTTTCCCATACTTCATGACCCTCTTTTTGAAGAAATTGCCTCAGGTGGATCTCTTCCGTTGTCAGGCTCTTTCCTTTAACTATAAGCTGTTTAGGTTCTCCAATGATACCACTTATGATCTTGTTGGCTTCCTCAGCATCTTTTGCAAGATAGACATTTCCGTGATTTCTTTCGACAGCCTTCATCGTTTGTTCAACAAGCTTCTCCATATTGTCAATAGAATATTCTTTTATCTTTTGTGCTTTTGCCATATAGTCTTTTGATTCAGGGAAGGCTTCAAGTGATCTTTTCAAATTATTTCTATACGAGTTTTTTGCTCTCGAAATCGCTTCCCTCAAATTTTCATTTGATGCTCCGTCACCAATGAGCTCGCCCATATAATCGTTATATATTTCTTTGAATTCTTTCGTAGATTTTTCTTTTTCAGACATTAGTTCCTCCAAACATTATCTATTAATTCAGAAAAGTACAATGGAATGATATCAGTAACCTCTGCGATCTCCAGTCCCTGGGATATCCCGTAATGTCCATTAACACAACTGGACCCTACATATTCCGGACCTATAGGCTTCAGAACTTCCAAAATGTAGTTCTCCTTTATAAATTCAGCCAATTCAGGTTGGGTCATATTCAACCATGCTCCGGGACAAGTATTATATTCAGCTACATCTCTTCCTTCAAGTACAGCAGTAGGATGATCTTCTTCGAGGATCTCCAGCTCAGGAACCAAACCCAAAGCTTCTCTGATATAGTAGTATTCACCTATTTTTCTCCCCAGTGTACAGCCATGATGAATAAAATATGAATGGGGAAACTTCCCCAATTTATCTTTAAATTTTTTTAAGTTTTCAGCAATGAACTGAGAAAGATGAATATACGGAACACCTAATTTTATTCCATATTTTTCCGGAACCTCCTTCCTATATTTAGCTACACCTGCCGCATAAGGAGAAACAATAACGTCTGGTTTTACATCATCAACAATCTTTTTAAATCTCTTAACAACCTGCACAGCGTCTTCACTTAAACCAAGATTCATGGCGGCTTCGCCACACTTAACCTCATCATCAACAGAAATAAAATCAACTCCCATTTTTGTATAAAGTCCTTCAATACTTTTGATGATACTTTCCTGTGCCTGATGAACCAGATTAACCTTACCTGAAAATAGTACTTTCATATCTGCTCCTGTTTTTTTTAACAATATTATAGCACAAATATATATTTAAATAATAATCTTCTTTTGGAATATAAAGGAACAACTGAAAAAAGTGGATGAAATTGAATGATAAATAAGGATGAAATCTATAAAATAGAAAAGGGGCAGGCTAAGCCTGCCCCTTTATATTGGTTATAAATATTTACTAAAATATATAACGGAATCCAAGTAAGATCTCGTGGTAATGAGCAAAAGTGTATCCTTCTTTGATAGGAGCTCTAAGCTCTCCAAAGATTGATCCTTTTCCTGTAGACGTTTCAAGAATATCCAGTCCAACATTAAACACTATATCAAAGTCTGAATTCCATTCCGGTAGCATAACTCCATCATGAAGAGTTGCATCCCTTACCTTAGAACTGAAACCGATGCCGGCTCCCAGGAAGAAGTTTCCGAAATGTCCATTTGCAAGAATATTAGAAAGGAAATGGTGTACAAAAGGTTCACCTGAAAGTACAAACGCTCCGCCAAGTGAAGCAATCACACTGAACTTTTGAGGAACAATAAAGTACTGGATACCTGCACGGGCAAATGCAACGCCTGTGTAAGTTCCTTTTGCAACTCCGGGACCAGCTTCAACAAGAAAGTATAGACGTTTTTCTACACGAAGATCAAATGCACAATTGTTAGCTGAAACTGCACCATGGTCATCCGAAACCTTAAGAAGAATACTATATTCTCCTGCCTTTTTGAATTTTCTTTTCCAGACAAAAGGTGGTGCATCAACAACTTTCTTTTCAACTTCAGCACCATTTTTCTTGTTCAGGATAGTGATCTCTGCTTTAACAACTTTTCCATCTTTATCCGTTGAACCTGAGGCATCCATAGTAATAGTCTTTCCAACCATTCCTTTTTCCGGAGTAACTTTAAGATCACAAACCGGCGGATAATTTACAATTACTTCTGCAGTACAATCAGAATTAGTGAATTCACCGTCCACACCCTGTACTCTGACAGTTAATTTATATTTTCCGGGATTCTTTAGATCTGCTTTCCAGACAGGATTATCTGAAGTTATTTTTTTTGTTTCAACTTTCTTCCCTTCAAAATAAACTGTCACTTCTGAAACAGGAGCACATTTTGCGCTACTTACATCAACAGTTATAGGATCACCCGGATTAACAATAGCAGGTGAAACTACGATACCACAGACAGGCTTGCTGTCCTTTACCGAAGCGAGAGTAATATTTCCGCAAGCTTTTGGAATAATTACTTTGTAATCTTTACAATCTTTTTGTACAGGAATACAAAATACCGGCAAAGCTGCTTTCCCGGCCCAGACCAGATCTCCTTTATCACGTACTTTTCTACCTGAATAAAAGAGCATCCATTTAAGAGAAGTACCAACTGCAACCTCTTTCTCATAAACTTTTCCGTTTGCAACAGCATCCATTATAGGCTGATAGAGAAAGCCGGAGTTTACTTTTTGTAACCCTTCTTCAACACGTGCACTATACTTCTGCATTAGCATTTTCAACTGATCCACACTATTAATTTTCTGTCCTCTTTTCAGTCCCAACAAAGGGGAGTTCCCAACAGTTCGGATCTTAATTGTATCTGCGGCAGTCATACTGAATGTAAATAACACCAGCACAAAAACAATTAAAACTGACTTAATTTTAAAGTTCATTTTTCCTCCTGATAAAATTAATCCTTATTATTACTGAAATTATAGCATTTAATTATTTTTTTATACAACAAAAAAAATTATTTTAATTAAAGAATAATTTTTTTAATAACCAACTCGGGACATTCATCTTTTAAAATGGAGAAGAGCTGAAAAATACCCGGCTCCGGAAAGAATTAAAGCGGCACCTATCCCAATATAGAGAATCGATAAATAAGCTTTCGGAACTGCAGAATGCCTTATCAGAGAACCTGTCAGGATCATTATTCCTATTAAAAAATAACTCTTCCATGGTATGAAGGAGAAGAAGCATCTTTTCCCCTCCATTGATATGATCCTATTAAGATTTTTTGTAACTATACGGGAGAAACCGAAATGATGAATAAGAAATGCTGAAATTAGTCCGGTAACTGACATTAAGGCCACCACTCCAAATCTTTCATTTTTTAACCAGGAATAAGAGAGATAATTCAATAAGATCCCGACTCCCACCCATACAAATCCTGCTGAAAACATAAGGACTGTTTTGTGGACAGCTGGTTTCCACTTTTCAAGTTCTGAATTTAAAAATTTGAGATCCATGTTGACGCAGTCAAAATTCTTCTTATTTCTGTTTTAGAACAAAGCCCTTTCTTCTCAATAAATTTATTATCCCATTTTCACCGATAAGATGAGCAGCTCCGACAATGACAAAATATCTTCCTCCTTTATTCAGCCACTTTCCTATTTTTTCTGACATTGAAATATTTCTTTTATCTATCAGGATTTTGAAGATATCTTCGAGTTCGGGTTCCTTATTCCTGTTCTCGGTCACCATTCTTGTAACAGCTTCTATATCTCCGGATTGCCATGAGTTGACCATTGCTTCTACATTAGCATTCAATGAATCTGCTTCATTTAAAGTTGAAAGGAGGAACATATCATTCTCTTTATCTGAGAAACTATCAAATATACCTATTTGAAACGGGATCCCTTCCAGTTCAAGGATGGTTTTGCCTTCCGATTTATTTATAAAGTATTTGTCAACACCGATTTCAGGGTTAAAACCCAGTTTAACCAATTCCATACTTGTAATTGACATCGCCAGGAACCATGGTTTAAAATTTTCAAAATAATCAATAGACATATTCAGATCATTCATCTTTTTCTTCGCAAGATCATATGTTTCCGCAGAAATACGATCTTTTAGTTTTGAACCGTCATTATATCCGGCTTTTTCCATTGTTACTCTGAGTATTTCCCCCATATTTTCCTGTGAAATATCTGCTTCGACTGCAAGGAATTCGCAATTCTCAAATCCCGTCTCAAGTTCTTTTTTTAAAGGGAAAGAACTCTTTTTCAGCATATGAATTGAACCGAGAATATAACTCTTCTGTCCCCTGACATTCACTTCCCACAGGAATGATCTGGCAACAAGACCGGAAGCGGGAATCGAAAAAATAATTAATATAACAATAAAATTTAACAAATTAGTTTTCATTATCTTCCTCATATTTCAACATTTTTTTTTAATATTGAAAACATTGTATCCTTCGAATTATTAAAGACATCCTCTCTGCAACTACAAGAACCTGCACCAAGATGCCCGCCTCCTCCGAAACCGGCAACAAGCTTTCCGCAGTGAACCCTGCATTTCCTGTTGAAGATACTGTGCCCTATGCTCAGGATCACATATCCATTTTTATCCTTGTCGTTTCTGATCCTCATATTCACATAGGTCTCCGGAAAAAGAGAGAACACAAGAAATCGATTACCAGATGGAGCAATATCAAGGTTTCTGAAATCAGTTATCGATACACCTTCATCAACAATCGTATATTTCAATAAATATTCTTTGTATTCACGATCATTCTCTATTTCCTTTTTTATCCTTTCGCTGACCTCATTATTTTCTATTATGTCTTCAATTTCCTCTGTTCTAAGCAGATCGACAACTTTGTTCCAATATGATCCATTGTTTTTATTACTGCCTTTTATTGTAAACGAAAGCATAACAAAAGGATTGTTCTCCGGCAGAAGTATTTCCTCCAGAGTGAGATGTGCAGAATCTATCCTGTCAGTTTCCCTTACAAGCTTATCATATTTCTTTTTGAAATCACCACTGAAATGATCATAGATGATACCGGCAGCAGAAGGAGCCAGTTTGAATTCTCCTTTAAAATCTGCATCCACAGAATTTGTAAAATGATGATCAAACCACCAGCTGCATCGCTCATCATAAGGAAGATTCGCAATAATATCTCCTTCCCTGATCTCGACCTCTTTATTGTTTATTTTGACAGGCTCGATCCATAAAACAGGCTCTGAAATATCAAAAATATCCATTAAAAGTGTTGCACAAACAATTCCGTCGAAATCGGGACGGGTTACTATTCTCATTCTTTATCCTCATTCCCGAACCCCATACTCCTTAGAGAAAACACATCGGCTCTGTCTCCTATAGAATTCTTCAGTCTGTCAAGCAAAGCACCTTCATCTCCTCTCCACAGGACAATTCCTCCGTCAGACACAAGATCAAGCATGGGGAAATCAAATTCAGTATCACCCGCAACGATCAGGGGAAGTTCATTCCCGAACTCTTTGTGATAAAGTTCAGCTTTCCCGTGATTGACCGGGACAGGTTCTTTCAGATTAGCAGAAAACAACATTTTCCCGTCATCATTATTAATGATCTCGGTCTCGATACCATAAGTGTTATCAGCACCCAGTCCCAGATATTCCTCAGCTATGATTTTTGCCGAAACCGAATTGCTTGCAGAGATCACTTTTATCTCATAATCCTCATTTTTTAAAAGCATTAACAATGATGCCATTCCCGGATTTACATTGGGAATAACAATTTTGTCCCCTGAATGTTCCAGGAATCTAAAGTCACTGTTCATCAACTCCCTGGTAAGGTTTTTGACAAGTTGGACAGGTATTTTGTTCATACATTCTACTACTCTCCTGTATGCTGTTTCTCTTTTCCCTGAAGATATAAGATCTTCATACTCTTCCCAGGAAAGATCAATAAGTTCACCATCCATTCTTACCCTTTCCAATTGTTCCAGATTTACAATGCGGCAGAACAGAGCATCACCAATGTCCCCGTTAAGAATGGTATTATCCATATCAAAGATCGCCCGCTTTATCCCATCTGAAGAGAGCCCCTTTATTTTTTTGACCAGATCTGTAGGTAATTTTATTCTGTTTTCGTTTGAGTGTTTTCCGGGGAATATTTTCATCTGACAATAATACTACCCATTTTTACCTATTTCAAGTAAAAAAAGTAATTTTAATAACTGTAATTACATCTTGAACCTATAAGTAAATTTCAGCATAAAAATATTATCACCGGAGGCACTCAGCATACTTGAAAGGTCACGTCCAAAAGAAAGATCTCCGGGATTCCCATAATCAGCCCTGTTCTGGGTCCACACCAGGTATAAGGTCGAGCCCGGCATATATTCCCATCTGAGAACTACAGTACCCCTGAGAGATTCATAATTAAAATCGGGATCACTGAGCACTATATTCTCTCCGCCA
>CAYNUG010000047.1:0-15232 GCA_964400545.1 uncultured Clostridia bacterium
CAGTCTGGTAGCGTACACGCTTGGGGTGCGTGTGGTCGGTGGTTCAAATCCACTCATCCCGACCATTTAAAAAGTGTTCGATCAATTCCAGATTTATCCCATCCCTCAGGGAACAGGATATGAACAAAGTTAGTTAAGGATTATTATGAAGACCATTTTGCTAACGAATGATGACGGGTTCAGATCACCAGGCTTATTGAAACTGAGAGATCTTCTTAAGAAGAAATATGAAGTATTTACTATTGCTCCGGCTACGGAAATGAGCGCTGTCAGTATGTCACTTACACTCAATCGCCCGCTCCGTGTTGAAAGGATCGAAGAGAACTTCTTTTCACTGGAAGGTACTCCTTCTGACTGTGTTAATATTGCTTTGAGAAAGCTTATGACCAAAATGCCCGATTTTGTTGTTTCCGGAATGAACCATGGTGAGAATCTGTCTGAAGATATAATATATTCCGGAACTGTAGGAGCAGCAACATCGGGATACTTTTATGGTATCCCGTCTCTAGCTGTATCACTTATCTCAGATAAAAAAAGTTATAGCCACGGAATATACAATCTGGATGGAAGTACTAAGATAACGGACAGGGTCCTGGATGAACTTATTCTGAGATCTAAACAACTTGATGGTGTTTTCAATCTTAATATTCCATTTGATAATAATGGAAAAATAATCGTAACGACATTGGGCAATAAAAGATATAAACCGGATATCATCGAAAGAGAAGATCCGAGAGGAAGGAAGTACTATTGGATAGGTACCGGGAATCCTGAAAGTTCCGGAGAAAAAGGTACTGATATCTGGGCTGTGAAAAATGGTTACAACTCACTTACTCCTCTTGCCCTAAATCTTGGCTGTTTCCGTTCTTCTGTTGATCTGAAAGGTGTATTTTATGAAGAATAATCCTGTCAGAAAACTTTATGATTGGGTATTGAGCTGGGCTGAAAGGCCATCTGCAATGTATGTACTATTTCTTCTTGGATTTGCAGAGAGCAGTTTTTTCCCTGTTCCCCCGGATGTTCTTTTGATCCCACTCGTTCTGGGATTCAGAAAAAAATGGTTCAAATTGGCTCTTATTCTGACGATCGGATCCGCATCCGGAGGTGCGTTCGGATATTTTATAGGCGCAAAACTTTGGGGGTTCGGGCCTGACAATTATTCAGCGATCGCCAGATTTTTCTACGACTCTATTCCCGGTTTTTCTCAGCATTCATTTGAGATAATGAGGGATAAATATGATCTTTATGGATTCTGGATAGTATTTACTGCAGGATTTACCCCGATCCCGTATAAGATATTTACTATCTCTTCCGGAGCTTTTAATATTAACTTTTTGACATTTATGCTTGCTTCAGTAATATCAAGAGGGGCGAGGTTTTTCCTTGTTTCATTCCTTATATTCAAATTCGGTGAGCCAATCAAGAAGTTTATAAATAAATACTTTAATATTCTGGCGATAGTTTTTACTATACTTCTTATTGGCGGTTTTATGATAATAAAGGGGATAACCTGAACTTCATCCATATTTGTGATTTAACAAATTTTAATACTATGATAAATTAATGTCATGAAAAGATCTGTTTGGATAATTCTATATCTTATTGTTCTTTTTTTCATCTCAGCTTTGTACTCCAGATGTGAAAACGATGATAAGAAAAGAGTATCTAATCCTGTACAGATAGTTGATGAGAATGGAGCAGCAAGAAATTACAACCTTTATTTCCCCAGGAAATCCAATACTAAAGTCCCTTTGCTTGTTTACTTTCATGGTGTTATGTCAAAAGGATTCAAGAACAAAGCAGTCCTTAAAGGATATACCGGGAGTCCTTTGAGTGAGACAGGCCTGATCCCTTTTTGCAGGGTTAATCGGATTGCTCTTTTGGAGATATTGCCTTCTTATACCTATAAATTCATGGATCTGACTGCCAGGGGGTGGTCACCTTTCTCAAAAGAGATAGGAGGGATAGAGAAGTGTATTGATACAGTAGTGGAAGAATATAATGTTGATAAAAAGAAAGTCTATCTGGCAGGTATATCTGCAGGGGCAGTTCTTGCCAACCATCTTGCAAACAAAAGACCGGAAAAGTATGCAGCTATACTATCTCATTCTCAGGGTTATATAAGTGAGAATAATGATATTCTGATGCCTGCTGTAACTGACAACAAATTCGGAGTTGTGATTTGTTATACGAAGGGAGATTATGATGATCTGAAGAATATTTGTGAGAAGTCATACGAAATCTATAAAAAGAATGGATACAATATTATCATCCTTCGTAATCTTCCGCCGGCCAGTCATAAATGGTCGAATTCTACAAACGGAAAGTTCTGGAGATTACTATTGCGTATAGGTGGGGATACTTAATAATTCAATTATTATCAACAGAGAAATTGACTAAAGTTAAGCTCTTTGATATTATAAAAATGGAATCCAGGTGAATCTATGAAACAAAATAACAAAATCTATTTTTCAATTTTTTTGATGGCAATAATACTATTTACTTTTTCTGTAGTGAACATAAATTGCAAGAGAAAGTTGAAAGATTTTAACATTGTAGTTATAGTGATCGATACTCTCAGATCAGACAGGCTTGATGCATATGGGTACGAGAAGGTCACTGCCCCTTTTCTCACGGAATTCTCGAAAAAGTCAATTCTTTTTGAGAATGCTTTTTCCGCATCCTCATGGACATCACCGAGCACAGCATCTATCTTTACATCACTTTATCCTTTTCAGCATAAAGTACTAATGGGATTACTTGCTCATATAAATGCAAAGAAAAAATTTCCCGATATCAAGATCGACAGGATACCGGAAGAGATAGAGACAATGCCCGAGGTTCTGAAGAAAGCGGGTTATTCGACGTTTGCTATCTCTGATAATTTTAATATCGGCTCAAAACAGGGTTTTGATCAGGGTTTTGATAAAATGGTTACTTACGGATATAAAGGAGCTGAAGAGGTTAATAAGACCCTTTTTTCATGGAAAGATGAAATTGAGAAAAGTAAAAAGTATTTCCTTTTTATTCAATATATGGATCCTCATGGGCCTTATCATGGTCGTAAACCCTGGTTTAATGAACCGAAAAACAGAAAACTAACTCCGCTTCTTGCCTATGAAAGTGAGATCAGTTATGTTGATTCTTTTATCAGGAAAGCTTATGAAAAATTCGGATGGGATAAGAATACAATTGTTGTTGTAACCGCAGATCATGGAGAGGGATTGTGGGATCACGGTAGACAGGGACACGGGTATTCGCTTTACAGAGAGGAAATACAAGTGCCTTTAATGATACATTTTCCCGGAGGTCCTAGTGGAAAAAGGATTAATCCGAATGTGACTACCATAGATATTCTCCCGACGCTCAGGGAACTGATCGGACTTCCGAAATCTAATTCCGATGAAGGTTGGAGCCTTGTGAAACTTATTAATGGGGAAGAAGAAAAATATAAGAACAGATATATCTTTTTGTATTTATGGAAGAGGATAGAGATTTTAAAAGAGATCAAGGCTACTGTTTTTAAAAAATTTCATTTTCAGAACAAACTCCCGAGAAAAAAAGAACTGTTTAATCTGGTTCTGGATAAGAAAGAGAAAAAGAATCTGTTTTTGAAGATGTTCAAAACTGCAAAGGATATGGAAATCCAATTCAATAAATTTTTTTCAAGTTGTAAAAAATATGATAAAAAGTCCGTTAATTATAAGCTGAACAAGAAAAGATTGGAAAAGCTTAAAACCCTCGGATATGTTCAGGAATAAGAAGAAGAGTCTCTGGTTTGCGGTCGCTGCTGTTGCAATTATTATTATCTCTTTTTTGTTACGGATATATTCTCCCCTTTCTGATCTTCCCCCTGATATTTCCATAAGTGGTAGTGTTTATACCGATGAAGGAAATCAGTGTCACAATTCAAGGAGTAAAGCTCTATTTGGTGAGTGGTTCCCTGATGACTGGAGGATAACTAACTATAATCCTGTAATACCATATTTCAAGTTGTTCTTATTTAAGGTTTTCGGAGTTGGCCTTCTTGAAGTAAGATCAGTTTCTTTTTTCTTTGGTCTGTTATCGCTGATCTTTTTTTTCCTGATACTCAGGTCATATTTTAATTCATGGTATCCGATAGCCGGAATAATGCTTCTCGGATCTAATTTTCTGTACATAATGTATAACAGGATCGGAACGTTTGAAACTCCGATGATCTTCTGGATGATCCTCGCTTTATATTTCCTGGAAAAGTACAGAGTTACGGGGATGATCATATTTCCGGCCCTTTCCGGAATATCATCTTTTATGGCGTTTGTTTTTAAAATGACCGGTGCACATATAATCCCGGTTCCTGTTATTGCTATACTGCTTTGTATTTTATTCATACCTGAGGGCAGACTTCCGGACAAAAAAAAGATGTATGGAGCAATAGCAGTTGTTATATTCGCGATAATTCTATCATTCGCAATATGGTTGGTTGTTTTTTATATTCCAAACAGGGAATGGATAAGAAGTGCTCCTGGATCATATATCGGTAACCAGATGTTCCCAAAAAGTTTTGAACAGGTTATCGGCAATATTCTTTCATACAACTGGAAGGAACAATTCTATAAGATGTGGGTCGTATGGGTTGCATCGATTTTGTTTATTCCAATATTTTTCCGAAGGTTGTTAACAAAAAAGTCGGATATTATCGAGATCGGATTTGTTCTGTTTCTTCTTTCTCATACCGGAGCACTTATGATCGTAAATCACAGGCCTACACGGTATCTTATTGCAGCGATACCTCCAATGGTTTTTCTGACAATTCTTTTATTCAGGTATTTGCTGGAAGGAGAAAAATTCCAGTTGGGTGTCTCTGCTTTTAAAAGAGCACTTTTCATGATCTTTGATACTGCATGGCTTTCTCTGGCTCTCTATTATTGTTTCCTCCCTTTGTTGTCGAGGGCGGGGATCTCCATTATTCCTGTTAAATTCAACTTGAATTTATTCTTCTTTTCTGTGTTTCTTACAGGATCATTTCATTTTCTCAACTATATGTTTAACCGCTTTTATAAAAGAAGATCCGGTCTCAGAAAATATACAATAGTTTTTGTTCTGATCCTCCTTTCCCTCTCGGTTATTACAAATATAAGATATTACTATTTATGGCAGAGGGACAGAACCAACTATGTACATGATATTTCGACAGAGTTAAATGAAAAGCTCGAACATGGATATATTGCGGGACTAACAGCTCCTGTAGCGGTACTGGGGACGAATCACAAAGCACTTTTTCTATACCCGAAGTTTGTTCACTGGGAGAAGGATACTCTGGATAAATATAATATAACTCATGCCCTTCTTGCGAATTTTAATTTTGAGATATCGAATTTTTTCAGACAATGGCCCGAGAAGATGAAAAATGCTGTTTTGCTTAATACTTATAATGTTAAAGATCAGTTTCTTCATCTTTATTCTTTCATAGATCCTTTCATCAGTACAATAAAACGAATTGATAAAGAGACACTGGAATTGTCCGTACAGAATAACGGAGATAGTTTGGAAATATATTTTGGCAGGATCGAATTTGCTGAGAACAGATCTGCTCGGAATGATAATATCTCATTCAAGAGAACATTTTTCCCCGATCCCGTTGTGATAAAAAAAGGGGAAAATATTTTAAAGATAAGAGATGATTTTAACGGTCGGGAGAAGTTGTTTTTCATAAATAATAAAAAATGGAAAAAAATTTTCAGGTACGAAGCAGAGAAGTTTCCTAAAAAAACGGGAAGAGTTATTCGTGAAATTGCTGCTTCGGGAAAACATGTAAGATATTTTAATGTTCTAAAGGACAGAAAAGGGTTTATGGCTTGTTCGATAGGCGGGAAGTTTATCCCATATTCTGAAGGGTTCATCACAGTATCATTTCACCTGAAGTTTGATAATATCAAATCCAGGATAAGACCTCTTGCTGTCGTTGATATTTTTAATGATACTGAAAATGAATCCGTTTCTTCCCTTGTTATCAGGAAAAAGAATTTAAAGGGTGATGATTTCCCCGGGTATACTGTGACTTACAGGATAAAGGGCGTTAATGATCTGGAATTCAGGGTTTTTGCGGAAAAGAGTTCTGATATTTTTTATGATTATCTTGATCTGGATTATTATCAGGGGAAATATGTAGATAAGAATTGAAAAATAAAAATCTGAAAACCGTAATTTTGTTTTTTGTCCTTACATTCACTTTTCTTATCTTGTATAAAGATGTTTTTTTGAAAAGAGAGGTCATAGTACCGGGAGATATTCCTTATAATACTCCTATATGGCAGGGGGAAGCACCTGATCAGAAATATTATAATGCCGGGAATTATCTTCTAAGTGATCAGATCAACCAGTTTTATGTGTGGCATCATCTGGCGCATGTTTCAATGATGGGGACAGGTGAGATCCCGTTATGGAATCCTTATATCTTTGCTGGTCATCCTCTTGTTGCTGATTCACAATCTTCATTATTCTATCTTCCGAACCTGCTACTTTACTATTTCGGTCCGGGAACTGTTGCAACTATGAGGGCATTTTTTAATATCCTGATAATAGTTGTATTCGGTTTTCTCCTGGGGCGACAGCTGGGCATCAGCAGGATGGGGGCGGTAATGATATCCGCATCTCTTTCATTATGCGGCCCTGTAACGGTTTGGCTCGGGCATCCTCATGCCAATGTTTTCTCCTGGTTCCCTTTCCTAATGTGGAGTGGTGGCAAAATATTCGGATCTGAAAAAAAAATTCTATGGTCAGGTATTTTTGGTATTGGTGCCGGTATCTCAATACTTGGAGGGCATCCGGAAACTGCTTTTCATATGTTTATGGTGCTGTCGGTTTATTTTTTTTCAAGGATTGTGATATTGATCAGAAAGAATATCTCAATAAAAAAAACATCAATTCTCCTTATTACAGGACTTATGTTGGGAGTTTTGATAAGTTCAGTTCAATTGATTCCTTTTTCCGATTTTTTATTTCACAGTTCAACTTTTAGCGGGGGAGGCAGAGGTGATCATGGCGGACCGTTATTATGGTCAGGCTCAGCTCCCGGGAATATTACCGGAATTGCCACACTTATTTATCCTGACTTTTTTGGAAATCCTCCAGACAGAACATTTCGAGATCCGGTTAAAAGTGTTTTAAATTACAATGAACAGGCCATTTATTTCGGTTTGATCCCAATATCATTTTTATTTCTGATTATTTTCAGAAAAGGGAATCCTCCGTTTGTTAAGATATTGATCTTTATTTCGTTGGCATCTCTCGGTGTTGCCTGGAGGTTGCCTTTCTTTGAGGTTTTTAATCATCTCCCCGTTTTTTCATTTGTTTCCAACGGGAGGTTAAAGATCTTTTTTGTATTTATATCTATTATTCTATCAGGTTACGGATTTGATCTGTTTAGAGCAAAGATCAGGCAGGTGAAACCAGGGAAGCGTATTGCTTTAAAGTTTGCTGTATTGCCTATTGTTGCAGTATTTGTTTTTTTAATCTTTTCTATTATGAAATCTTTTTTTCTATTATCGGGTTTTGTCCCGTATAAAGAAACGGCATCAAAATTACCGTTTCTTAAATATTTGACATTCCGGATATTCTCTCCGGGGAATATCGGTGTAATGATGACACTGTTTACAGCGATCATGATCCTGATATTTGTACTGATGCTGATCAAAAACTTAATGGGGACAGGTACATTTGAAGTATTATTGATTATCCTGAGTATTATTGATCTGGCCGTTCCTGCGATGAGATACAATCCGACAATAAAGAAAGAGGATATATTACCTTTCCCTCAGGTTTTTTCGGAATTAAAAAGTGATGGATCACCATTCCGGATCATTGCAGATGATAGTATTAAGATCCAGAATTATAATGCTGTTCATGGAATTCAACTTATGGGTGGGTATGATCTCCCTGTTTACGGGAAGTATGGTGATCTTTTTCTTACATACAACAGAGGGAATGTACATAATCATAACTGGCAGGAAAATTCAGAACTTATAGATTTTCTGAATGTGAAATACTATTTTAATAAGGGAGTAACAACCCCGATCAGTAGTAAGTATAAACTTATATTTGATAATCTGAATTACAGAATATATGAGAATACAAATGTTTTCCCCAGAGCATTTATGGTATATGATTATAAAGTTATCAGTGACGGGAAAAAATCTCTGGAGTATCTTAAAGAGAATGATTTCAGACTCAGAGATGAAGTAATTCTTAATACTCCTCCGGAAGTTCAATTTGAAAAATTCTCCTCTTCATCCGGTGTTGCTAACAGTGTGAAGTTTGATTTTTACAATAGCGATTCGGTTCAAATAGATATTTTTACGGAAAAAGATGGGATACTGGTCATGAGTGATATCCTTATGCCCGGATGGGATGCTATTGTCGATGGCAGGAAAAAGAAGATCCTCTCTGCGAATTATACTTTCCGGGGAGTTTATATTTCAGCAGGTAATCATAAAGTCACTTTCAAATATGAGCCGTCCTCATACACTGCAGGGGTATTTTTATCTTATACAGGGATATTCATATCAGTGCTATTTATAATACTTGGGGTCATGAAAAAATGGTTCCCGGGAAGGTCTGTTTATACTTGACAACAGATCAGACTCACAGATATAATGTAAACTTGAAAAATATCCTTTATTGTTGATTTTAAGATTAGGAGAAATAATGGCTAGGGAAAAAGATGTGCTTGTAGATATACTCCTTCCCGTTTACAACGAAGAGCATATTCTGGAAAAAAGTGTGGTAACACTCAGAAGATTTCTTTCAGAAAATGTTAAGAACTTCAATTGGGTCATAACGATCGGTGACAATGCTTCTACTGACAATACTCTTGAAGTGGCCAGGGATCTTGAAAAAAGATATGATGATGTAAGTGTTGCTCATCTTCCTCTTAAAGGGCGGGGCCGGATGGTGAAATATGCCTGGAACAAAAGCAAAGCTGATATTCTTGCCTACATGGATATCGATCTCTCAACAGACCTTGATGCGTTCATCCCAATGGTGGAATCGATCATGAACGGTTATGACATATCTATAGGATCAAGACAGTTTTCCGGAGCAGATGTAGATAGAAGTATGAAAAGAGAGATCATCTCCAGAGGTTATATAAAGGTTTTAAGATTTCTGCTGGGCTTCCCTTACACAGATGCACAATGTGGATTCAAAGCAGTATCAAAAAAAGTAGTAAATGATCTCTTCGATTATATTGCTGATGATGAGTGGTTCTTCGATACTGAACTCTTGTTCATTGCCCATAAGGAAGGTTATAAAGTTAAGGAGATACCTGTCAGGTGGATCGAAGATCGTGATTCCCGTGTTAAGATTATAAGAACGGCATGGCTTGATATGAAGGGTGTATTCCGGATGATGGGGTATAAGAAGAAGAATATTTCATGAAACCTTCAATCCTGATTACAGGGATCTCCGGATTTCTTGGCAATGTGCTGATCAACAAACTGGATCTTTCTGTATATAATAATGTGTACATTCTGATCCTTGAGGATAAGATCCCGGCTCATCTCAAAAATATTGGCAAAAATATTAAGATATTGAAAGGAGATATTACCGATCATAAAGTTCATGAGCTCATTCCTGGTAATATCGAAATCCTGTTGCATATGGCTGCTGTGACGGGGAAAGCATCCGAAGAAGTATATGACAAAGTGAATTTCAGGGCTTTTCGAGATCTTGTGAGATCAATGAAAGAGAAGGACTTAAAAAAGGTTCTGTTCATAAGCACAATTGCTGTAAAGTTCTCTAAAAGAAGGAGATATTTCTATTCTTTTTCCAAGGAGAAGGCAGAACACTTTTTAAAAGGATCAGGAGTGAAATACTCGATACTCAGGCCTACTATGATACTCGGGTCCGGATCCCCGGTACTGAAAGGATTTTCAATGTTGTCAGGACTGCCTTTGGTACCCCTCTTCGGAGGAGGAAAAGCAATAATTCAACCTGTTCATATTGATGATGTCTGCAAATCGGTCATTTATATTCTAAGTAATTCCTTATTTAATGGCGGAATTTTCGATATAGGTGGTCCTGACAAATTAACAGTGAAAGATTTTTTAAAAAAAATATCTCAAGAGAAAGGTAAAAAGGCCAGATTTATCTATATTCCTATGTGGATGATGGTTTTTTTGATCTCAATTCTTGAGAAAATGGTTTACTCATTTCTTCCGATTACACTTGGGCAACTTGCTACATTCAGAAATGATAGTGTGGCAGGTGATAATATTATTTTAAAAGAGTTAAGTTCCGATTTTGTTGGAATAGATAAAATGGTGACCGATTCTGTCCAAAGTGAACTGAAGGATTATAAAAACAAGGAATATTTGAAAGAATGCCGTGTTTTTACAAAATATCTGATCGGGAGAAGATCGACAGAGTACAATGAAAAGAAATATTTAGAATTTCTTGAGAAAGCTGACATTATTTCTTTGAACAAATTTGACAGTCTTCTTTCAAGGATAGCTTTAATATCTCCTCTGTTCACAAAAATATGTGACGGATATTCACGATTTTTTTTTCAACACTCGATACTGAGAAAAAAGCTCGGAACTTTATTTGCCATCCTTGAAACATCTCCTGAATCATACAGGTATATAGATGATATAGGATCAAAAAGCATTATCATGATCTTGATCTCGCTTGGTCTCAGGGGAATGTGGTTCGCTTTCCATCTTTTCTTTTCAATATTTTTCTTTTTACCACTCCAGATCATTTTTGGAAGGGGTAAAAGAAAAAACCCGGAAGGAGACAAGATTGGATAAAGTAACTGTTATCGGTTCAGGCCCCAGTGGTATTCATTTCGCACTCTCCCTGTTGAAAAAGGGCTATTCTGTAGATATGTTGGATGTTGGATTTTCAGGGGTTTCTCCTGTAAATCCAAAAGATAGTTTTAATGAGCTCAAAGACAACCTTGATGATCCGGTCAAATATTTTCTTGGTGAGAATTTTGAAGCGGTAGTTGGTACAGACTCCTCCAGTGTTTATGAATTTCCTCCCCATAAACAATATATATTTGATAACCCTGAAGATTATAAAATGGAACTTCACGGATTCGAGCCCCATGTTTCTTTTGCCAGGGGAGGACTTGCCGAGGCTTGGACAGGGGGTTCTTATCCTTATAATGATTCCGATCTTAAGGATTTCCCTTTTAACTATTCGGATATCGAGCCTTTTTATAATGAGATAGCAGAACGAATAGGGATAATAGGTTTGGATGATGATCTCACCAGATTTTTCCCTTTTCACAAGAATCTGATGTCTCCGCTTGATCTGGATGAGCATTCCCGGCTGTTATTTGAAAAGTATGAAAAGAATAAAGAAAAACTGAACAAAAAATTCGGGATGTATCTTGGCAGATCACGGATCGCCACTTTAAGCAGCGATAAAGGGTCTAGAAAAAAGTGCGACTATTCCGGAAGGTGCCAATGGGGATGTCCTTCTGATTCCTTATATGTGCCATCTCTGACGCTTAATGAATGTCTTACGTATAGAAATTTCAATTATATCAATGGAATTCTCGTTAAATATTTTGAGTATGACAGCAAAAAAAATATTACTTCGGTGATCGGATTTGATCTTGAAAAGAAAGAAGAAAGAAGATTCAAAATTAAGACTCTTGCTCTTGCAGCCGGAACAATAGCATCTTCCAGAATATTTCTTGAATCTTTGAGAAAAGAAGAGGGGAAGATAATTAAGCTTTCCGGGCTTATGGATAACAGGCAGATCCTTGCCCCCTTCATCAATCTTCAGATGATCGGAAAACAATTCGATCCCGATACTTATCAGTATCACCAATTGGCTGTAGGTATAGATATGGAAAATCCTGAAGAATATATTCATGGTCAGATCACGACATTAAAGACAGGGATGATGCAGCCTCCATTCCAGTCTATGCCTCTCGATTTTAAGACAGGTATTTATCTTGGTAGGCATTTGCACTCTTCTTTGGGTGTGGTTAATATAAATTTATATGACACGAGAAGAAAGGAAAACTATCTTACCTTGTCTGAGGATAACGGAGGTGGATCAAGACTTGTTATCAATTATAAACCTCCGGAAAATGAAAAAGAAACTATAAAGTTTTCGTTAAAGAAGATCGGGAAATTTTTCGGAAAGCTTGGCGCTGTTGTACCGATGTTTCAGGTTCAATTACGTCCCATGGGTGCAAGTGTGCACTATTCGGGTACAATACCCATGTCTGAAAAAAAGCAACCAATGACTGTATCACCGAATTGCCGGAGTAATGACTTCAGCAATCTGTATATAGTAGACGGATCAACGTTTCCGTTCCTTCCGTCAAAAAATATTACTTTTACGCTTATGGCAAATGCTGCAAGGATTGCAGAATCCGAATTTTAATTAAGAGGAAGAAAATGAATAAAAATTTATTTATAGTCACATTGATTATCTTAGTTATGTTTATACCTTTAGCAGCTGAGAATGGTCCGTCTTTGAGATCATTTATGGTTGAAACTGTAAAGGTGAAGGGGACAGATATTACAAGGACATTTGATATCTCCGGAAAAGTTATGGCTAACAAAAAAATTGTGATCAAATCTCCTTTCAATGGAATTATTTCCAAAGTACATGTCATTGACGGTGAGTGGGTGACAAAAGGTGAAAAGATAATTACTTTCAGTAGAGATTACATCCGTAAAATGATCGAAGCAAATGTGAATAGTATTAAAAAATGGGAAAACACTCTGAAACAGAGACAGAATTGGAAAGTGCGGGAAAAGAGCGCTGAAGATATTGCGAAAAAGAATATTAGAAAATTAAAGTCAGTTCTGGGGAAGATCAGAGTATTTCTGAAAGACCCGGTGATCAGAACTGAAGGTGAGGGAAGGGTCGGAAAAATCAGTTCAAGAGGGGAAAAAGTTGCTTCGGGCTCAGAACTCGCGTCTATTGTAGATGATTATGTGATGAAGATAAAAATTCCTGCCAATTATACAAAGTATTTTTTTAAAGGTATGAGAATAGATGTTAATTTCAAGAAGGAAAAATTATATGTAGCAGGAAGAGTGGGTTATGAAGGGCAGAATCTGATGATATTTGTGAATAATCCTGATCTTAAGATCCGTTCAGGAATGAAAGCGGTTTTTTCAGTTAATAAAAAGATCAAAGATGTGATCATGATAGGGAACGGGGATTTTAAAACCGATATTTATGATAAACAATATGTCTATATTTCTGATGGAAATCAAGCGGTGAAAAGGTTTATCACAGTTGAAAAAATGGAAGGATCAGGCTATTTGGTAACTTCCGGGCTAGCCAAAGGCGAATTACTTGTCTCTCCAATTCCGGATGTTGATTCATCCAAATTTAGATTAATTAAAATTAACAATTTTACAAATAATAAAGTTAGTGTTACAAAATCTGCGAGCAAAAGGCCAAGAATTAAAAGAAAGAGTTTTTCTCTCGGGAAGAAGATGGAGTTTGAAGTTTCTGCCGGATTGTCAATTGCAAAACCGGAATCTTTATTATTAAAAAACACGGGTATTGATTCATCGGTTTCAAAATATGCTGATTCCTTCGGAATATCACAAACATCTACAGGTAATTTCAAGGAGAACCTTATTGGTATCCCGATTAGTTTTCTTTTGAATTACAGGCTGTCTGCCGGATTATTTCTGAAATTCGGAGGAGAATTTTCTGTGATGAATAATTCATCTTCAAAAAAATTTACAGTATCATGGCCAGCATCGGAAGAAACCATGGATTATTCCCTGAAAAACTCAATATCCAAGCTTACTCCGTTTATTGGAATTGAAAAGAGATTCTCCTCTTTTGGAATATATGCTATCTTAGGATTGAACCTTACGAGTTTTAAACATACCAATACTTTAAAAGGGAGTGATGGCTCAGGAACTTATAATAGTGTAGAGGAAATAAAAGCTAACGGAACGGATATCGGAATTAATGTAGGAATCAAATATATGCTTAAATTTAAAGAAAGATTTGGTGTAGTTATAAGACTTGAATATGCAATGCAAAATATAGGTTCCCTCTCAGGGGATAAGGTTATAACTTTTTCTGATTCCTACGGGACAAATTATTCCAGTACTGAATCCGGGAAGATATATATGTATGATATTGATCCCTATGGCGAAGGCGGGTTCGGCTGGTGGGATCTTCATAAGTCTTCACCAACCGGGAAAAATATAAGCAATGTGAATGATTTTTCTCTGAACTTGTCCCGGATAAGATTTCTGGTTGGATTCTCTTTCTGATTATTTAAGTTGATCTTTCAGGAGCATCTTCGCAACGAACTTTCCACCCTTTCCAGAATCATTGTAAATGTCTATGATCATCATATCTGAGATCAGGACACGGTCTGTTAATCTTATCTTTACCTCTCTCACAAATTTTTTTATCTTGAATGAACCCCAGACACTGACTTTCGGTTCTGCAATTCCTTTTATGAGCAGAATATGCCTGCCCGATAAAGAAGAAGAATAATTTACTCTGAAAGGTCTGTCTTGTTTCAATGGTTTTATTCTACTGAATATACCGGCAGAATAATGTGTGGCTTTATCCAGAATATCTGAAAAATCTATTTTTTCACTGGTCCATTTTCTGTTAGGTTTGCTCTCAAGCATTGAAAGGTCAGTGTTTGAAGGTAAGTAGGAGTGGTTGTATGCTTTTATTATTTCTCCCAGTATCCTGTAAATATTGAAATTGATCTTTATCGGTTTTTCATCCGGGGATCGTTTTAACCAGAGATTATATTTAATTTGATTATGTGTTCCATTTTTCTTTCTTAAAAATGAGATTGCATTAACCGTTTTTTTAAAGATGAAATTATTCCAATAATACTTTTTAATGTTTTCTGAATATTCCGATGCTTTTTTAGAAAATTTTTTTCTAAGATTCGCATAGAGTTTCTCTCCCCTTTTCTTATCATTGTCCGCTGTTAACACTGCCAGTGACCTTCCAGAGAAACCCAATGTCCTCATCATATAGCCTGTCTTATTGATCTTTTTCAGTTTGAAAACAGTTTCACCCGAATCTTTATCTGATGTGGAAAAGATGAGCGAAGCAGAAGCATTGTAGTAGACCCTGTAGGGGAAAATGATAAGTATTCTTCCTTTTGCGTTGCCGGTTATATCGAATGAAATATCATATAAATGCCCAAATATCACTGTAGTATTAATGAAAAACAGAGAGATTATAAGAAAGATCCGAAAATTTTTCTTTAAAGATC
>CAYNUG010000048.1:0-15022 GCA_964400545.1 uncultured Clostridia bacterium
TATCAAAAGCTTCAAACAAATCCCATCAGACTTTGTCGGGAGCGTTGAAAGGGAAACTTCTCTACATGTCTCCCGAGCAGGCAAAAGCGGACAAAAATATAGACAACAGATCCGATATATATTCTGTTGGAGTAATACTTTTCGAACTTCTTACTGGGAAAAAGCTTTTTTCAGGGATGACGGAAATGGAAGTTCTAAACAGAGTCCAGGAAGGAAAAATAGTAAAACCATCTGAAATAAAACCTGATATTGATCCTGATCTTGAGAAAATAATTCTTAGAGCAATAAATATTGACAGATCTAAACGCTATAAAAATGCTTCGGACATGATCACTGCTCTCGAGAATTTTCTTTACATTAACTATAATCATACACCTACCACTGTTCATCTTCAGAATAAAATTCATGATTTGTTTAAGGAAGAGATACTTAAATCCGGTATCGTTTCAAATCAAAAAGCTGAGCCTTTTTTAATTGAAAAGATCATTCCACCCAAGACTGTTGAATCTACAGAAAAATCTGAGACTGAAGTATTACCTGAAATAGAAGAATCAAAAAATATTATTGAGCTTACAAAAGACAACGAAATCAATGCCAGTGAGGACTTTTCTGATATTCCTGAAGAGGAATTCCCAGAGGTACCTGAATCTTTCTCGGATATACCGGAAAAGATCAGCCCTGAAGCCGAATCTGAAATGGATGACATTGTAATAACAAATTCAAGATTTGAGAAAAAGAGAAAAACCAGACCAGTGTTTAAAATATTACTTCTCATGACACTTATTGCCTTTTCCGTTTATTACTTTTTTATCAGAGAGAACGGATTTTTCTCCTCATCCAATAATTCCGTTGCTAAAAACAACAATGTTGAAAATAAAAGAACCGGGACTATTCTCAAACCCCCGATAAATAAAATCGCATCTGATTCCGGGATTTTGGAGAATGGTAAAGAATCAGATATTAAAACATTATTCGAGAATCAAGATAAAACTAATGGAGATCAGAGTATAATCCCTGGAGGATCGGTCGCCGATCCGGCACTGGAAGCAGCAAACCTCAAAAAAAAGCAGGAAGAAGAAAATAAAAGAATAGAAGATGAAAAATTGAAACTGCTTGAAGAACAAAAAAAACAAGACAAGAAAAAACAACTGAAAAAAGAAAGAGATAAACGGAGAAGAAAAGCTGCAGAGGATCAAAGGATTAAACAGGAAGAAGAACAGAAAATAAAAGCCGAAGAAGAGCAAAGATTGGAAGAAGAGAGAATAAAGAGAGTTAAGGAAACGGAAAGGAAAAATGCTCTTGCACTTAAGAAGAAGAGGGAAGAAGAAGAAAGAAACAGAATAAAACCTGGACAGCTGGTTTCATTGGTCGAGGTTGATGTGAAACCGGTTGCCATTTCAACGCCGTCCCCCAAACTGTCAAGGAATCAGAAACTGCGTCAAAGTGTCATAATAATGGTTCTGATCGATCAGACCGGGAATGTTGCAAAAGTGCGGATATTGAAAGGATCCGGAAATAAGAAGATCGATTCCGTTATTACCGGGGCAATTCAGGCATGGAAATACAAACCTGCTAAGAAGAACGGTGTGAAGGTCAAAGTATGGAAAACAATAAATTTGCAATAAATAATAAAGGAGATTAAAAAATGGAAAAAGGCAAAGAAGAAGCAAATGTGTTCTATGAAAATGCTCTAAAAGAATCAAAAAAGCAAATGGAAATCATAGATGCAAAGATCGATGAAGAACTCGCCAGAGTAAAAGAAACAATAAACGGACTTCAGGAACAGAAAAAAGCAATAAGAAAGATCTATGATGGTGCTGCTCTTGTACTGGGAGTTGACAACGAATTTGAAAATGAGGCTACAGATCAGGAATCTTAGTTTCTTAAATGAATTTCAAAGAAGCTCTCACCTATCTTGAACAGGTCCATGAAAGAGGTACAAAGCTTGCTCTTGATAATGTTCAAAAAATAATTGACAACCTTCCTTTAGAGCTTGGCAATATCAATTTTATTCAGGTGGCAGGTACTAATGGAAAAGGGTCTACTTCTCATTATCTAACATCAATATTGAAAGAATCCGGTTATAATACCGGAATGTTCACCTCCCCTCATCTTCAGGATCTGCGAGAAAGGATCACAATCAACAAAAAATGGATCTCAACTCAGGATTTTGCTGATTCCCTTTTGAGAGTTAAGGAAATATCCGAAGAACTACTCAGCAAGGATATAATTAAAGAGACTCCTACATATTTTGAACATATGTTGTTGACCTCGCTATTTTATTTCTGTAAAGAAAAAGTTGACTTTGCGATCATGGAAGTTGGACTGGGGGGGAGATTGGATGCAACTACTACTCTATCTCCAATTCTCTCTATAATTACCACCATATCTTATGACCACACAAAAACACTGGGGAAAAGTCTTGCTTTGATCGCGGCAGAGAAAGGAGGTATCATAAAAAAAGATACTCCGATCTTATGCGGATGTAATACAAATACAGTTGCAAACAGAACTATTAGAAAGATCGCCGAATCCCGGTCAGCTCCTTTTTTCAATGCTTTTGATAAAAACAACAGAACTTCTTTTACGAGGGAATCCGATCATTATAATTCTTTATATTCCTCTGAAGAAGGAGAATACAGATTCAAGGTTTTTATGAACGGGGATCATCAGGTAAGGAATGCGGCACTTTCAATTAAAGCAATGGAAATTCTCAAAGATCTTGGAATAGATATTTCGAAATCGGCAATGATCTCCGGAATTGAAAAGAATTCGGTTCCCGGTAGAATTGAAACATTTGATTTCCATCATGGAGTAATTCTTGACGGTGGACATAACGAAGAGAGTATAAAAGCCCTATCCGGTTATTTGAGGGAAAAAGGAAAAAAAGACCTTACATTGATATTTGGTGTCTTGAGAGATAAAAAATATAAAAAAATGATAAAATATCTCCAACCTTTCATAAGTAATATAATAGTAACGGAACCTTTATCACCAAGAGCACTTCCGGCGGAGAAATTAAGAAAAGCCTTTTCCGAAAAAAAGATCCTGATTCAAAAAGATTTGAAATTTGCTTTAAAGGAAGCCTTGAAATTTAACAAGGAAATACTGATCACCGGTTCGCTATATCTTGCCGGTGAGATGAGAACACTGGTTACAGGAGGAATAAAAGATGGATCACATTAAATTCAAAGAAACAGAAAATAAATATGCGGAGCTTAAATCATTAATGGAGTCAGGCTCTCTAACTTCAGAAGATTTGAAAGTTAAACTTAAAAAAATGATGATCAGGGATGATGATGGGAATTACTGGATGATCGGGAGTAACACCGGAAAATGGTATATATATAATGGTTCTAACTGGAAGGAAAAAGATCCATACAGTGGAGTTGACCTTGCAAAAACCCAGAATTTCAATAATGTGAGAAATGAGACAGTGGTTGTACATAATGATGAGCAACAACATAGTGAAGAGATCGTTTTAGAAGAACAAGAGAGCGAGATCACAATAGAAAATAATGATCCGGTTTCTAAATCTTTTAATTCAGAAGATGTGAAAAAAGACGAGCATGAGATCGAAGTATCAGAAGAACAACCTGTCCAAAGTTCTCTTCAGACCAATGATGAGTCGGAAATATTGTGTGTTATATGTAAATCTAAAATAGATGCCCATTCGATTTATTGCAATCATTGCGGAGCGAATCAGAAAGAACTATCATCAAAAAGAACAAAACCGGAAGAGGAATTACTTATCCGATCCGTCAGAGTTACTTCTCTTGTTTTCTTTTTCGGAGGATTGGGACTGATTGCCGGTATCATTTTTGGTGCAACCTTCGGTATATTTGATATCTTTGGTGACCTTATGAGCAAATTCCCTGAAATGCTGGCTGAGACCCGGGGAAAGATCCAGGGTGGATTAATCTTTGCCGCACTCGGGGGAATTGGAGGGTTTTTCGGATCTGCCATACTGTTTGGATTTGCCGGGATCATTTATAATTCCTTTTCATATCTTTTTGGTGGTATAAGGATTCGAACTCGTTAAATGGATGTTCTGTCCGATATAAATCTCTACAAACTATTCATTTCTATATTTCTTCCTTCAAGTTTGTTTTATTTTCTATATCGCTATATTAAAAACAGAAAGGACAGGAACAAACCCGGGAAATAATACATCCGACAATACCTAAACTAGATTATTCTTTAAAACTTCTACGGTCTGCTCTGCAATCTCAAATTCCTCATTTGTCGGAATGACCATTACTCTGACAGGTGATCCTTCCTTTGAGATCTCTCCGAACTCTCCGAATACTTTATCATTTCTTTTCTTATCAAATTTTATTCCGAGGAATTCCAGATCAGATAATACTTTTTCCCTGACCATAATATCTCTTTCTCCTATTCCTGCGGTGAGAATAATAAGATCAGCTCCATTCATTGCGGCAATGTAAGCACCAATATATTTTTTTATCCTGTAGGAGAACATATCAAGAGCAAGTTTTGCCCTCACATTCCCTTCCTCAATTGCTTTTTCTATATCCCTCATGTCAGAAGAAACCCCGGAAATACCTTTTATTCCGCTCTTTCTGTTAAGGATCATATTGACTTCCTCGGAATTACATGTTTGAGCTCTTTGGAGGAATAAAGGAATAGCAGGATCTATATCACCACATCTGGTTCCCATCATCAACCCTTCAAGAGGAGTGAATCCCATGGTAGTATCGATCGATTTTCCATATTTAACTGCAGCCATCGACGAACCATTCCCAAGATGGCATGTAATTATCTTCAATTCATTTAAAGGACGCCCGAATTTTTTTGCTCCTTCTTTTGCAACAAAAAAATGCGATGTGCCATGAAAACCATACCTTCTGATCTTTTGATTCTCATAGTATTCATAAGGGATCGGATACATATAAGCATATTCAGGCATGGTCTGATGAAATGCCGTATCAAATACTGCAGTCATCGGGATACCAGGTAAATGCTTTTTCACCGCTTCAATTCCGATGATATTAGGTGGATTATGAAGTGGAGCCAAAGGGATCAGTTCCCTGATCTTTTCTATTTTTTCATCATCCAGAATAAGAGTCTTACTGAAATTTTCTCCGGCATGGACAACCCTATGTCCGACTGCATCAATTTCACTCTTATCCCTGATCACACCATTCTCCGGATGAATAAGTATATTAATGATCTCATTAATTCCTTCAGAATGATTTTCGATCTTAGTTTCAATTGTAAATTTTTTATCACCCAGAGTATATTTTAATTTCGAATTATCAAGTCCTATCCTTTCACATAGACCTTTGGCTATAACTTCCTTTTTTTCAAAGTCTAACAGCTGGAATTTTATAGAAGAACTTCCAGAATTAATAATAAAAATTTTCATAATTTCCTCTTAAAATGTTAAAAACCAAATTATACATTTTTACTTCAAGAAATCAAGGAAATTGCAATATCGTTTTTTTTAAATTTGTTCACAAAACAATTATCTGATCCCGTAATTTCTATGCATTTGGATTCCGAGCCTTACATTCCCCAATCCTCTTCTGATACATTCATCATATAGGTTATAAGTAGATTCAAATCTTCCCGGATCAGGGAATTGAGGTTGAAGAAATACAGGTATGTCCATTCTTTTTTTTGAAATGATCTTTATAATATCAAAACTCAGGTTATCGTTAACAATCAGTTTTATTTCTGAGATCCTATCCCACAACCTCTCATGTATCCTGAAATCATTTACATCCTTAGGTGATACTGCCCACCAGTCAATTGGAATATTTCTGTAGTGATCTCCATTGGTTTCCAAAGCAATAAAAAAGCCTATTTCCTTCAATGTTCTCACCAGTGTATCTATATTCTGTTCAAGAGGTTCCCCTCCGGTTATCACGACCTGACTGCCAGGATAAATATCTCTTAGTTCCATTATTCTCTTAATAATACTTTCTATTGCTAAATAATCACCATCGTGCCAGGCACTTTTTGAATCACAATAGCTGCAACCGAGGGAACATCCTGTCAATCTTAAAAATATCGACGGGATCCCTGTGTGGGTACCTTCACCCTGGGCAGACCAGAACAATTCATTTACTTTAAGCTTTTCCAAATCTCTTCCATATCATTATTCTAAAAACCGAATGAAGCTGCCGCATTCCCTGATTCCCACACAGTTACTTTTAAAACCGGGTAATCTTTACTTATCAGATTAAAAAAGTATTCAGATAGATTTTCAGCGGAAGGAGAGAAATCGTAAACATCATTTAATACCTGATGGTCAGGAAGAATACTTTTAAGATAAGATTTGAGAATAGTAAAATCTATTGCTATTCCAGATTTATCAAGTTTATTTACTTTGAATTTAACTTCAATTTCAAATGTATGACCATGCATTTTTTCACATTTACCATCGTAATTCTCAAGATAATGTGCAGATGAAAATTTTTCTCTTACTATTAATTCACGTTGCATTCTGTTTCTCCCTTCTTAATCTCAATATAAGAGGATCTTCAATACCTATCTCGCTAAATGCCTTTGCTCTAATATCGCATGAAGGGCATTTCAGACACGGCATCTCCTCTCCTCGGTAACATGAAATTGACATTGAATAATCCGCTCCAAGTCGAAATCCCATTTCGATTATCTCTTTCTTACTTTTATCTGCAAGAGGAGCTATTATTCTGAATTTTTTCCCTGTTATTGAAGCCGTAGTTCCTTCATTTATTGCAGCCTCCATCTTTTCAGTGAACCGTTTTGTTGTATCAGGGTAATCAGGAGTATCAATTAGATTAAACCCTGTAAGGATATTAGATATATCCCGGGTCTCTGCAATTCCTGCAGCAAGAGAAAGAAAAATACCATTCCTGAACGGGACATATGTCTCAGGGATCCCCCTCTTATCCTTTGCGGTACTTAATGATCCGGGAATATCCCAATCCGGATCCAAAAGAGCTGAGCCAAGCAGATCTTTTAAAGGAAAATTGACACTGAGATAATCAAGATTATTTTTTACAACTATTTTCTCTGCATTCCCTACTTCAATATTGTGTTTTTGGGAATAATTTATAATGACTGGAAATATTTCGTCAAACTCCTTTTTTGCCCAATAAAGGACAGTAGTCGAATCGATCCCTCCGGAAAAAAGGATCAAAGCTTTTTTTTTCATACTTTGATTTTACTATTTTATTGTCTCTTCTCCAAATCCACCGTTTCAGATGACAGACTGATCTCAAAATTTCTAAGTATTAATTTATCTTGAAATGTCAGCTGTTTTAATGTAATATTTCAATCTAATTAAACCGGAGGAATAAATGGCATTTAATTTAAGAAACAGAAATTTTTTAAAACTTCTCGATTTTTCAAGTGAAGAAATCAAATTCATGCTCAATCTTGCAAAAGATCTTAAAAAAGCAAAATATTGCGGTACGGAACAGAAAAAACTCATAGGGAAAAATATTGCATTGATCTTTGAGAAATCATCTACAAGAACACGTTGTGCATTTGAAGTAGCTGCTCTCGACCAGGGTGCTCATGTAACATATCTGGGCCCCTCCGGATCTCAAATCGGGCATAAAGAATCGATGAAAGATACAGCAAGAGTATTAGGAAGAATGTATGATGGGATCGAATACAGAGGTTTTGGACAAAATATAGTGGAAGAACTCGGGAAATATGCAGGAGTTCCGGTATGGAACGGACTTACAACCGAATTTCACCCCACCCAGGTTCTTGCAGATATTCTCACAATGCTGGAACATACCGACAAACCGATAGATAAGATCAAATTTGCATACATCGGAGATGCCAGAAACAACATGGGGAATTCTCTTATGGTAGGCGCAGCAAAAACAGGAATGGATTTCAGAAGTGTTGCACCGTCAGAATTTCAACCATTGGGTGAACTGGTTGATGAATCCCGTAAGATCGCAGAAAGTACAGGTGGATCAATTATGATAACTGACAATATCGAAAAGGGAGTAAAAGACGCTGATTTTCTTTATACTGATGTATGGGTATCAATGGGTGAAGCTGATTCCGTCTGGAAAGAGAGGATAAATCTTCTTAAACCTTACCAGGTGAATAGAAAAGTAATGGATCTTACAGGTAACAATAAAGTAAAATTTCTTCATTGTCTGCCGGCATTTCATAACAGGGACACAAAAATCGGAGAGGATATCTATAAAAAATTCGGTATTGAATCCATGGAAGTTTCGGATGAAGTTTTTGAATCAGAAGCCTCTATAGTTTTTGATGAAGCTGAAAACAGGATGCATACGATAAAAGCTGTTATGGTTGCAACTCTGGGTTAAGGGAACTGTTTCTCCTGAGAGTCAATATTCTGATTTGGATCTATCGGGTAGGATCTACTTCCGTAATATCTTCTCAATTACTTTTTTTTGCACTTCTGAAACATTGATGTTCTTCATACATTTGTGATCGATCGGACAAATTCGGTATGAGCATGGAGAACATTCAACCCCTTTATAAATAGTCTCGGTCCATTCTCCCGGCGGTGATGTCGTTTTTGGAGAGGTTGGACCGAACAGACCTACAGCAGCAACACGGGCTGCATCTGCGACATGGAGCAATCCCGAATCATTCCCGACAAATATGTCGCATTCAGATATAACAGAGAAAGCTTCACGAAGTGTGTATTTCCCGGCAATAATTATTACTGGAACTGAAACGGATCCGGATATTCTCCTTAGCTTTTTCTCGTCCTTCTTAGAACCGAACAAAACGAATCTCGTTCTGCTGATCTCGCGGGATACTCCATCTATAAGATTGATATAATTATCCTCTAACCACTCCTTGGAAGTTCCGAACGCTGCAGCCGGAGAAATACCGACAAGTTTCTCTCCGTGGACATATCCATTTTCCTTCAGAATTTTTTTCGCTTCAAGTTTCTCTTCTGAACTGAACACAAGTTCGTTTGAGATCCGGGGTTCAATAGTGCTCGAAAGATGAAGACCTATGAGCCCCATATAACTTTTGATCTGATGAATGGATTTCCCCGGAAACCTGATCTTTCTTTTTAACATAAAGCTTCTCAGATCTTTTGAATAACCGGTCAGATACTTTACTCCTGATAATCTCAGGATCAAAGCGCTTAGAAAGGAATTGGGGAAAAGTATCCCATCTTTGATTTTGTATTTCCTGAGTTTTAGAATTGAATGTATGATCTCTTTTAATGTTTTCCCGGATGGGATTGATACTACTTCATCAATCTCTGACACATTTTTATAAACTGCACTAAGATTGGACTTGGTAATAATTAATATTTTCAGATCAGGTTTTAAATTTTTAAGCGTTCGAATTGCCGACAATGACATAACACAATCACCGATCCAATTTGGTGATCTTAAAAATATTTCCATTTTAAATGAAAATCAATCAAATATGGTAATTATTATTCCTTATCAGATTCCGGATCTTTTGTGTCGGATTCAACCTTTTCGGGAACTTCTTGAGGAGATACCTCAATTGAAGATTCATCTTCGGAAAGTTCAGGTTTCTCTTCAACTTTATCAACTGCTCCGACCTCTTCATCATCTGGCATATCAGTAATATCCGACAGATACATATTTACACTATTAAGTGATTCCATTGTTACAAGACCCAGTTTTACTTCCTCAATAGCAATAGTTAAAGGATTCTGTGCTTCGATATCAACAAGCGGTTTTGCTCCGTTTATTAGTTGTTTTGCTCTACGTGCAACTATAATGGCTAATCTGAATTTACTGTCGATTGTCTTTTCTAGATCCACATTATCCTCCCTGAAAACGGTATAATTATACTAGAAATTCCGGAATAGTCAACAAGAAGGATGCTGTGAAGCCTTTACCTGAGATGTGATTATTCGGAAAAATCTAATATGTGAAAAAATCCTGATTGATTTTAGCAACAGAAAAGGATAGGATTTGATCATAACCAATGAACAAAAAACATGGAAAACCAAGTTGACAACTATACATATAACCAGGGACTCTAAGATCAGGAACGGGATTTCCGGTCTTAAGATGACTGAAACCGGCAGAACTGTTATTGATAATTACAACAGTGCTGGATATATCTCTAAATGCTTTACAAATAATGATCATCCTTATAAATACTTTTCCCCCTCAATTATTTATTCTATTTCACTGATTGATGAAGCCATATTGTATATTTTCAATTCATTTATTGAGGAGCATAAAAATCCCATTGCAAAGGAATTCTTTGATCACATAAAGAATACAAAAGGAGAAATAGTTCTATCGGAATTCATAATGGAACATTTTAAAACTTTTGGATTAGAAAGACCTGGTATTCTAAACTCGGATCTTCTATTAAAAGATCTTATTACTTTGGGAATAAGCTATAATAACAAAGCATATATTCCTTTCAGAGATATTTTCTTCTCAAAGGATAACGATCACAATGATCTCATGTTCTTGTTTTTCTCCGAGATCGAATCATTTTTCGATAGATTCCCCGGACCAGGTCCTGAGCAGATCAACATCATTAAATTTCTTAGAACTCCTTCAGAAATTTCACCTGATTCCATAATGGGTCAGCTAAAGTTCATTGCTGAGAACTGGGGACCCTTATTAGGAGATCTTCAGATAAAGCTTTTGACCGGATTGGATCATTTACATGAAGAGAGAAAGATCAGATCTCCAGGAAGAGGGCCTGTATCCCCATTCACATTCAACATGGATAATAAAGAAGATCCTGATAATTTTTCAAGAGATGAGAACTGGATGGCTTCACTGGTTTTACTTGCAAAAAGTACTTACGTCTGGCTTGATCAGTTGTCTGAACAGTACGGGACAAAAATAACAAAACTTGATCAGATCCCGGATAAAGAACTTGACAGAATAGCTGCAAACGGATTTACAGGATTATGGTTGATAGGTATTTGGGAAAGAAGCACCGCATCCGCAGAAATAAAAAAGATGACCGGGAATCCTGAAGCGCTTTCATCCGCCTATGCTATCAATGACTATAATATCTCAGAAGACATCGGTGGCGAAAAAGCATTTACAACATTCAAAAGAAAAGCACAGGAGAGAGGGATCCGACTTGCGGGGGATATGGTGCCCAACCATATGGGTATTGATTCCAAATGGGTCATTGAAAACCCGGACTGGTTCATTTCAGTGGAAAAATCGCCGTTTGAATCTTATACATTTAACGGTACTGACCTAAGCAGTGATAACAGATGCTCAATAAAACTTGAAGACCACTACTACGACCAAACTGATGCTGCAGTCGTATTTGAATTCACTGAAAATTCAGGAGGAAAGAAAAAATATATCTACCACGGTAATGACGGCACATCTATGCCATGGAACGATACTGCTCAATTAAACTACCTTAACTCTGAGGTCAGGGAACATGTAATTGAAACTATAATCGGAATAGCCCGGAAATTCAAGATCATAAGATTTGATGCTGCCATGGTACTGACAAGGAAACACTTTCAGAGACTATGGTACCCGGAACCCGGAAGTGGAGGAGATATCCCGTCACGTGCAGGCAAAGGTCTTTCCAGAGAAAGATTTAACGAACTATTCCCGAAAGAATTCTGGCTGGAAGTAGTAGAGAGGATTGCGGCAGAAACCCCGGACACATTGTTACTGGCAGAAGCGTTCTGGTTAATGGAACCGTATTTTGTAAGAACATTAGGTATGCACAGAGTATATAACAGTTCTTTCATGAACTTTTTGCGGACAGAAGATAATAGTAATTTCCGCACTTCCATAAAAAATACGATAGAGTTCAATCCTGAGATACTTAAGAGATTTGCAAATTTCATGAACAATCCCGATGAAGAAACCGCCATCAGTCAGTTCGGATCGGATGACAAATATTTTGGTGTCTGTACACTCCTGTCAACACTCCCCGGACTTCCCATGTTCGGGCATGGTCAAATTGAGGGTCTCAGTGAAAAATATGGAATGGAATACAAAGAAGCATACATAGATGAAAAACCTGATTTGTCCCTTATAGCAAGACATGAGATGGAAATATTCCCACTATTGAGACAGAGAGAGATCTTCTCAGGTTCGGAAAATTTCAGATTGTATGATTTTACAGGAAATAACGGTGAGATCAATGAAAATGTGATCGTTTATTCCAACTCAAATCACGGTAAGCACTCAATTGTGATCTTTAACAACAAATACTCGGATTGTTCGGGGAAGATTTATTTATCCTCTCCTTATGCAATTATTTCAACTGAGGGTGAGAAAACTGTCGCTAAAGAAAAGATCAGCGATGCTCTCGGTTTAAGTCCTTCGCCAAATGAGTTTGTGATATTCCTTGATAATTCAACCTCAAAATTCCATATCAGGAAAAGTTCTGAAGTTATTGAAAATGGATTTTATTTTGATCTCTCTGCATTCGAATATCATACTTTTCTTGAATTCTCAATAATCAATGATACTGATGATCGTAAATACAGCCGTCTCATGGAATATCTGGGGTTGGAAGGAACTTATAATATTGAAAAACTTTACGAGCAGGAGATCAATAATCCCATATCAGTTCCATTAAGAGATATTTTCCATCACTTTGATCTTTTTCTGCTCAAAGATATAGAGGAATTAGATACAGACAATTTACTTTCACTTTGTGACAAATTATTTATCAATATGTCTGATGAGAATCATAAGCAAAATGCAACGGAATACAGATCGGGAATTATTTCCGGAATTAAAGGAATAAAGAACTTACTGGAAGAAATACTTTCCCGAAAAGAGAATAATGATATAAAAGAGATATTCCGGGATATGAACAATAGGAAATATCTTTTCTCCGTCTTGATCCCTTCAGTAATACTAAGTAACTTAAGCAAACATACGATTAATGACCCCAATGATAATGGATATATGAATCTTTCCAGATCTTATTTCTGGGATATAATAGGAGATATTTATTCCGGATCGGGACTTTCCGATCCGAACCCTTCAGTATTAATAAAAATGATTAAACTGACAGTTAAATTTTCAGAATTATTTATTAATATTATTTCCGGAGATGTTTCAACTACCTACTTAGATAAATTCTTTGTCGAAGATGATCTCCGTTCACTAATTAACGTAAATGATTTTGACGGTAAAATATGGTATCACAGTGAGAATTTCAGGATATTGTCCCTATTTTTATTAATGACTGCATATATAGATCTATATAAGAATAATGATCCGGAAAATAGCATAAACAAGATCGCTTTTGAAAAGATCAAGCGATTATATCAAGTTTTTATTGATGCGGATACAAAATCAGAAAATCTCTATGAGAATCTGAAAAAAAAATTATATAGTGACCTCGGGAAGATCTGAACTCAAGATCACACTACCAATCCTTATAATAAGTCCCGTTCAAACCTTTTTTTTCGGATTTTGAATAAACATCCCAAACATTCTCTCCACCCCAATGAGTGGATTTTTTTTTATCCTGATAAGATCTGATCCCCCACTCGGATGTTCCTACCATGGGATCTATTGGTATTTTTCTTAAAAATTTTTTTATTCTAGCTTTGTTCTTCGAATCTCTGTATTCAATACCTTTCACTAGTATATTAAGATCTTCAGGATATCCATAGGTTTCTTCATCATATTTGATCTTATTCTTTATGATAAAATCGTGATGATCATCAATTGCAATTCTTATTTCCCGAAGGGATCTTCTTAAAAGAATTTCCTTCTCTCTTTTCACAGAAGTTTCAACCATTGGAATAGCCACAACAGCCAGTGTTGATATTATGGCAATAACAACTATAAGTTCAATTATTGTAAAACCAAATCGGCTTGAACGACGGGTTATCGCATTCCGGTCTGATATCATTAACAATGATCCTTGACAGGGAAATCATTCCCCCCCGTCGCCTATCGCTTTGATACTTGCTTTTATCCTGTTATCCCTATCTACATCAATAACCTTAACTTCAATTTCCTGACCAAGGTTATATTTCATGTCACTTATATTTCTGATCCTGGATTTTGATATCTCGGATATATGTACAAGTCCGACCGCACCTCTGAACAATTCAACAAATATCCCGTAATCTTCTATTCTTGTAATCTTTCCTTTATAGATCTTGTTGACCTCAACAGCCTGGGTCAATTCCTTGATCCTTTCCAGCACTTTATTTCCGACATCTTTATTTGGAGCCGCAACCTTCACGGAACCATCATCCTCAGCATTAACTTTAACACCGAAATCTGCAATGATCCCCTTTATTGTCTTTCCACCTGGACCGATAAGATCTTTTATCTTCTCAGGATTGATCCTGACACTAAGTATTACCGGAGCATATTCCGAAAGCTTTTCAGAGGGCTCGACTATTGCATCTTTCATCTTCCCGAGTATAAACAATCTTGCTTTCTTTGCATCATCAAGAGTTTTGTCGATTATTTCATCACTTAGTCCATCTATTTTTATATCGAGCTGTGCAGCGGTTATCCCTTTCTCTGTTCCGGTTATTTTAAAATCCATATCACCGAAATGATCCTCATAACCGGCAATATCGGTAAGAACAGCAAATTCATCTCCCTCTTTGATCAGCCCCATTGCAATACCTGCAACCGGAGCTTTAATTGGAACTCCACCGTTCATTAGAGCAAGAGTACCACCACAAACTGTTGCCATTGAAGAGGAACCATTTGATTCCATGATATCTGAAACAACCCTGACCGTATATGGAAAATCACTTTCAGAAGGCATCACAGGTGTTAAACCCTTTTCTGCAAGATTCCCATGACCTATTTCCCTTCTTCCCGGTCCCCTGAGAAAACTTACTTCTCCCACGGAGAAAGGAGGGAAATTATAATGAAGCATGAACTTTTTCAATTGTCCACTTGACGATATATCATCAATTCTCTGAGCATCATCTTCAGATCCGAGTGTTACTGTAGCCAAAGCTTGTGTTTCTCCTCTGGTAAAGACAGCAGAACCATGTACTCTCGGAAGCACTCCGAGTTCGATACTAATATTTCTTATCTCATCAAGTGCTCTTCCGTCATTTCTTTTTTTA
>CAYNUG010000049.1:0-14602 GCA_964400545.1 uncultured Clostridia bacterium
GTTATAACTGAAAACAGTTCTCCCATTATTCTCAAGCGAAAAAGAAACTTTATAATTGACAAGAACAACCTGTTCCAAATATCCGGTTATCTGGATCATTTCACTCCTGTCGCTTTTAAGAAATTTTTTACGCACAGGAAAATTAAAAAAAAGATTCTTAACAAGAATAGATGATCCCCGGGGATAAGGTATCGTTTCTTTCCCGGCCAGGAGCCCCCCCCGGAATGAGAACCTTGCTCCATCACCTTCATCTCCGGATGAAGTTTCCAGATCAACATCAGAAACCTCAAGAATTGAAGAAAGAGCCTCACCCCTGAATCCCAAAGTATTGAGAGTATCAAAATCAGAAAACTCACGAAATTTAGAAGTTGAATGCCTCATGAATGCAATCTCTACATCATCATTATCAAAACCCGAACCGTCATCTGTCACTCTGACAAGGGTCTTCCCTCCATGCTCAAGTTCGATCTTTATCATCCGGGCACCGGCATCCAAAGAATTCTCTACAAGTTCTTTTACCACCGACAGAGGCCTTTCTACGACTTCACCAGCCGCGATCTTTCTATATATTTCTTCCTTAAGTGTGACTATCTTTCCCATAAGACTCCATTTAAATACAAAATCGATTATACCAGTTTAGACAATTAATTCAAAAAGTGCCTGTCCCCTTTTTGCTATGTATACTCCTCGCAATTATATTGAAATTGACTTGAAATGAGAAAAAAAATATAATTAAGTTATGAGCATACAGGATTTAATGGAAATATATAAGTATGGCGAAAATGTTCTGAAACAAAAAGGACACCTGGTTGAGAATATTGATCAGGAGATTATTGATCTTATAAAAAAGATGAAGACCACAATGTACGGAACTCCCAATGCCATCGGACTCGCCGCACCCCAGATCGGAGAATCCTTGATGCTTTCGGTAATTGATGTTTCAAGAGGTAATGAAGAGGATGGATTTACAATACTCCTGAACCCGTTTATCGAAGAAAAAGAAGGATATGAAACCGATACGGAAGGTTGTCTCTCTTTTCCGAATATATCTCTGGACATTCGCAGAAGTACAAAGATCTTTCTTAGAGGGATCGACATCAACGGAAAAGATTATAAAAAGGAGTTTTCGGGATTTATGGCAAGGGTCATTCAACATGAAATAGACCATTTGAATGGTATATTAATAGCAGATCGGGTGTCACCCCTTAAGAGGCAGCTAATGAAGAAGGAAATAAAAAAGCTGAAAAAAAATGGAGCGTGGTAAAAATAAAATAGTTTTTTTCGGAACTTCTGAAGTTTGCATTCCCTTTCTGAAGTCGCTGAAAGATAAGTTCGATATATCCCTTATAGTTACACAACCTGATGCTTATGGAGGAAGAAAAAAAAAGCTGATCGAGCCGGCTGTAAAAAAATATGCAGTTGCAAATAAAATTAGATTTATTCAACCGGAAAAGCTGAACAGGGAAACTGCAGAGACGATAAAAGAGATCGAACCTGTGATCGGAGTTGTTATATCTTACGGCAGATTTATACCTGGAAAAATATTCAGGATACCTGAATTCAATACTGTAAATGTTCATTTTTCACTTCTTCCCGATCTGAGAGGCGCTGCTCCTTATCAGAGAGCTATTGAAACCGGAATGGACAAGACGGGAATAACTATTTTCGAGATCGGAGTTAAAATGGACGAAGGAGATATCTGGTCAAATAAAGAATTTCGGATATACCCTGATGATACTTCGGAATCACTTTCGGAAAGAATGGGAGAAACCGGAGCTCCTTTTCTGGCAACAACTCTTCTTGCCATTATAAACGGTAAATTGATAAAAAGACCCCAGAACCATTCCCTCGCAACTTTTACAAAAGTGGTCACAAAAGAGGAGGGAAATATAAGTTGGGAGCTCACAGCCATAGAGATTTATAATAAATTCAGAGCATTTTATCCATGGCCTGGATTAACTTTCTTGTCGGGAGATAAAAAGATCGTTATTAAAGAAATGAACATATCACAGGGGGAAAGCGATCAGATCCCGGGAACGGTTCTTTCTCTTACAAAAGATACTCTCAAAGTATGTTGTGGCAGAAAAAGCGTGATCGAAATTTCATTGATACTTCCACAGGGCAAGAAAGAAATGACCCCCTATACTTATTCTCTTGGAAATAATATTCCGGAAAAATTAGATTGAATATTCTCAGACCATCACTTCAGGTTTTAAGCCGGTTTTTTGATAACAGAGAAATAAATCTCAAACTGATGATGTCTGACTATCTCAACAGCCATCCCGGGTTGAACAGAAATGAGATCACCCGCATCGTTTATGGAGTTACAAGGAAAGAAAAACTAATTGAATATATCAGTAGTAGATTTATTAACAGAAAATTTAAAAAGATAGATAAAGATATCCGAATATTGTTGTTGATCGGAATATTCCTGATCCAATTTTCAGATTCATATCCTGATTATGCGGTCGTTAATGAGATTGTAGGATTAACTTCTGATAAACGGGCAGGAGGGTTTCTAAATGCGGTACTAAGAAAGATCAGCAGAGAACATGAAGAAATTAACAAGATCATAAATAACATAGAAGATCCAATGATAAAATATTCGATCTCAGAAGAGATATACTATAATCTTGATCTTATCACTTCTGATATAGACGGCACTCTTGAATATCTTGATTCAGAACCTGTATTTCACGTTAGAATAAACAAAAAAGACATTGATCCGGAAAAAGTGAAAGAATCTTTTACAAAGAACAATATCCCTTACAAAATTATCAATCAGACAGGATTATTTGAGATAGAAAATGCAGGACAAGTTGTCAGAACCATCCTCCCCGAACATGAGATCTATTTCCAAAACACGGGATCATTCGCTGTCTCTGCAGTAACATCATCATTCGCCGGAGAAAGTATCCTCGATTGTTGCGCTGCCCCGGGAACAAAGACATTGACACTTTCGCAACTCTGTCCGGAGTCACAGATCGTTGCTTCCGATATAAATCCGAACAGATTGAAATTGATTATCCCATATATAAATAATTCAGGAAGGCAAAACATCGAACTTGTTACAGGCGATATATGTTCTCCACCGGTTAAAAATGTTTTTAATACTGTGCTGATTGATGCTCCCTGCAGTTCCTCCGGAACATTAAGAAAAAATCCCGACCTTAAAAGTAAGATAAATCACGAAAATATTGAAAGAAACTCGATCAGGCAGATGAAAATACTTAAATCAGTTATGTCATGGGTAAACCCGGGTACAACAATAATCTATGCTGTTTGCTCATTCATTCAGAATGAAACGGAGATAGTATTAAAAGATTCTATAGGAAATTTCAGATCTGATGAGTTTGAGATCCTTGAAGCAGGAAACATTCTTCAAAAATTTAACTTTAGATCAAAAAAAGGAGAATTCGGGATTTTTCTTCTGCCGGACGGGGAACTGAACAACGATCTGTTCTACATTTCTGTGATCAGGAAAAAATGATCATCCCCATTTGACGAGATTCATTTCCATACTGTCAGTCAGCAATTCATGTTTTGGGGTAATTCTGATCTTGAAACCAAGATTTCCTGTAGTCCTGCAAATTATACTTCCGGAGAAAATATCCCCGACACCACGATGGTCAGTCTTGTGCTCCAGCAATACCAATTCCGAACTCAGGAGACGGTCATCTCTCTCTATCCGACCGAAATAAACCTCAACTTTAATATCAGAAGGATCAATAGGTCCAAGATCCGCAACAACTTCAACTTTCATTTTTTCCCCAACCTTGAAATTACTTTTTTTATCATAAGTAACCTTTGAGATCGCAATATTTTCGAAATTCTTTTCAATATGCGCTTTCCACTTCATTAACTCTTTTAAAGGGGTGAAATCATCATCCTTAAGTTTGTTAAAATTTCCGGAAGCTTTTTTATAAAATCTTTCATTATATTCATTTACCATTCTAAAAGTATTAAAACGGGGCGCAAGTGTTGCTATCGAATTTTTTACCTTCTCCATCCACTTTAAGGGGATACCATCCTTATCCCTCTCAAAGAACATCGGGACTATCTCATCCTCAAGGACAGAATATAAGGAATCACTTTCGACCTCGTCTCTGAACTGAGGATCTTCGATCGGAATTCTCTCACCTATGGTCCAGCCATTATCTCCATTGAAGCCTTCATCCCACCATCCGTCAAGGACAGAAAGATTCAGACCGCCATTGACTACAGATTTCATTCCTGATGTTCCTGAAGCTTCGAACAATCTGATAGGATTATTAAGCCAGAGATCAACACCCTGCACAAGGTATCTGGCAATATTCATATTATAATTTTCCAGAAAAACTACCCGGGATACAATATTGTCTGAATTAATAAAAGCGGCGATCCTCTTTATAATCTCTTTTCCCGGGTTATCCTGTGGATGTGCTTTCCCTGCAATTATGATTTGAACAGGACGTTGATTATTGAATAATAATTTTTTCAGTCTTTCAGGATCCCGGAAGATAAGATCTCCCCTTTTATACGATGCAAATCTCCTTGCAAATCCTATCGTAAGGGCATTGGGAATTAAAATACCATCAAGGTTTTTCCCGGTACCATTAAATATCCCTTTCTCTTTATATTGATCGCCCACTTTTCTGCGAACATAATCTATCAGTTTATCTTTTCTTATCTTCTTTATATTCCACAAAGATTCAGATGACACATCTTTAATGGCTTCAGTTAATTCACTACTACTTTGCCCATATGCCCATTTTTCTCCCAGATGAACATCAAGCAACTCCTTCATTTCTCTTGAAATCCAACTTTGGATATGAATACCATTCGTGATTGAGTGGACAGGTGTATGTTCAACAGGTGTATCCGCCCATAAATGATTCCACATTTTCACAGCCACATCACCATGAAGTTTTGAGACACCATTTACATACGCACTATTAATTATTGCAGCAACTGTCATTGAAAACCCCGACATCTGATGCTTACCGGGATCTTTACCGGACTTTATGAACTCATCAATCGTAAGCCCCAGTTTATTTACATAGCTTGAAAAATATTTTTTGATCAGCTCCGGGGAAAACTCATCATTTCCCGCCGAAACAGGTGTGTGAGTTGTAAAAACGGCAGATTTTTTTGATAATTCCAATGCTTCTTTTACATTCATTGAATACTTTTCAACAAATTGTAATGCCCTTTCAAATAATGCAAAAGCGGAATGACCTTCATTAATATGTATCACTTCCGGCTCAAGCCCCAGCTCCTTTAGAACCCTCATTCCACCGATACCGAGAATGATCTCCTGTTTTAAGCGATGTTCTCTGTCTCCACCATAAAGTTGAGCCGTCAATTTCCTGTCTGTTTCAGAATTTTTTTCGATATTTGAATCAAGCATATATATTGAAATTCTTCCTATATCAATCCTCCACACTTTAAGCCATACAGGATGTTCTGCAAGAAGAACATTGATCATCAGAGATGTCCCGGAACTGGAAAAAACTTCATGTATAGGCATGGAACTGAAATCATTAACTCGATAATAATCCTGTTGCCATCCATTTTTATCAAGTCTCTGCTGGAAATATCCTTCCTGATACAAAAGACCCACTCCTATAAGATTTAGATCCAGATCGCTGGCTGATTTAATATGATCTCCTGAAAGGACACCCAATCCGCCTGAATATATCGGAATTCCTTCAGTAATTCCATACTCTGCAGAAAAATATGCTATCAGCTTTTGTCCTGAATTATCTTTTTCAGAAATATATTTTTCAAATCTTGCCGACACTTTTTTTAATAATTCCAGATATTCCCGGTCCTTTGCCAGCTCATTAAGACGATCCTGATCCGCTCCTTTCAGAACCTTAACGGGATTATGATTTGATTTCTGCCATAATTCACTGTCAATATCCTTGAAAAGGTTAAAAGCATCATGATTCCAGCAATACCATAAATTCTCAGAGATAGGTGCCAGAGATAACAATTCATCAGGCAGAACAGGTAAAACATTAAATCTTTTAAATTCAGACATTAGCTCTCCAAAAGAATGGTATTATAATCTATTTTGCAAAAATGACAAGTTAGGGATCAAAACAGGTGCTTTATCAAAGAGATGCTATTATTTCTTCTCCATACAGACTCAGGAAGAACAATAGTTTTCCCATTATTAAATCTTTACCGCTCATAACAATCAGGAAATAATCGGCTGATACTGCATATATTAAAAGGGTTGATAATTCTCCTTCAAGAGTAAAATGTGATCTTTCAGATACAAACTTCAGATTTGATAATTTTGCCATGATATCTGCGATCTGGGCACCGGTCATATCTATATCCGGATCAGATTTATCAACATAATATTTTTTTTCCAGTTCCAATCCATCCTTTCCCCAAATTCCAATGATCTTCACTGAAGAATTTTTTTCTTTAATTTTATCAAAAGTCTTCTCAAACAATTCTCACACTCCCGACTTTAATTTTCTCTAAAAACCCTTCCAGGGCAATGATCTTTAAATTAGCCTTTTCAATTCTTTTAACTTTTTCGATCTTTTCAATAAAAAGATTTCCATCAGTTCCTTCGTACAATTTGGCATAGACCTCTCTGGCATCATTATAAAGTCCCTGTTTTAAATATAACATAGCCGCACTTTCAGTATCAAATGTATCTTCTTTTTTTACTTCGTTATCGATCACTTCAGATTTTTCTTCAATTTTATCTGATCTGTTCTCAAGTCCGAGATCACCGATATCCGACTTGGAAAACTTATCAAGTTCTTCAAGGGCAGATTCCACTTTCCCATGTACTTTTGCCATATCCGGGAGAATCCCCGTATCATCCTGGATATCTTTCTTGTCTTCCAGAGGTTCGCGAAACTCTATATCGGTTTCCGAAATACTAATATCCAACTCATCTTCTGCTTCTCCCAGTAATTCAGGATCCTGGTTATCACTTTCTTTCATAAATCTTTCCAGATCTGCTTCCTTCATAGTATCTTCCAAAGCAGCCTTATCTCTTTCATATTTTTCAAATCCGATTGGAGATCCTGAAACACTCTTCTTGGCCCTGCTTATGCCTTCCTTTGCCTTTGAATTAAAAGGATCCAGGAATAGCACTTTATCAAAAAAAAGCTTTGATTCGGCCACTTTTTCCCTTCCAATCAGAAGTTCTCCCTTTTCAAGAAGAAGATTAATGTTTTCCGGATACAATTTCAGAAGTTTATCCAGAATATTTTCAGATTCTGAATATCTTTCCAAGCTTACAAGTATTCTATAATAAAGAAACCCTATCTGATAAGAAGAAGGAAATTTTTCACGAAGATCAGCTGCAAAGGAAGATGCTTCTTTAAAATTTTTGTCTTTGACCAGGCTTTCAAGCCTTTCCAGACCTTCTCTTTCATTGATACTGTCAATACTCATCTAAATGAAAGTTTTTACCCTTCCTGATTTACCGTTATGGTTACTTCCGAAATAACCCCGGGAGTCGTAGAAATAACTGATATTTCAGCAGATCTGCTTGATGTTGTAGTATTTGCATTTGCATTAAAATGAAAAATACTTTCAGTTACACCTGTCTCTTCACCTGCCGAGATCGTTATCCAATCAGCTCCAGAAGAAACTCTATACGAGATGGGACAAATATTATCAACACTGCCTACCCACACTTCATTGTTTGCAGAAGCAGCCATACTCAGATCAAAAGAGGTCGGGCTTGCAACTAATCCATAATCTGAAGCAGTTCCAAAGAAATCCTGCCCTAACAGATCTTCGTACAAAGGCGTTGTGACTGTGATCGAAGTGGGAATAAATGAAAACCCCTCAAGATCAGCCTTGATTTCACCGGTCCATCCCCATGGGACATATATATCATAACTTCCTGAATTTCTACTTACTGTCAAACCTCCGCCATTCGAAAAAGATATTACCGCTCCGGGAAGTCCCAGACTTCCGGAACATGCATAAATATGTCCTGAGATCACTACCATTTCTTTGGCATCATAAGGTATTATTCTGATCGGAATTTGATCATATATTTCTGAAAAGATTGGAATATCATTCCTGCCGTCATCAACAACTGTTGCTTTTATATTAACTCTTGTATCCCCGATCGCCCTTGTTCCGGGCGGGATATAGAACCTTATCCTTGCATTTCCTGCTCCATCTGTTGATCTTGTATCACTGATCTTATAATTGTCAAAATATCCATATGCTCCTGTTTGAAATATTACAGTATAATTCACCGCTGGAGAACCATCATTTTTTAAGACCCTTGCAGTTATATCAGAATAAACTGAAGGAAGATATTCTGGAACGTATAATACCGAAGGATTCGCTGTCCCCGATACCTGGATTCTGAATCCTGCGCCACCTTTCATATCCGGATCTGCAACACTGCTTCTTGTACAGGAATTCATAAGAACCAACCCGAAAACCAGCAAAATCATCAATCCGCTTCTTTTAAACATTTTACCTCCTGAAAAAAGCCCCATTTTACTCTGCATCCCCGAAATTTGATATCCACACAGAAACAGCCCCAACCGCCGGTGTAACTCTATGGCCTCCGACATCTTTTCCGTGAATGGTTATTTTTGCTTCAAGTTTGAGTACTTTTTCCTGCCCTAAATTAACTAGTTCGACAAGTGGAGACTCAAGTTTAGCCACATGCTGAACAAGAACAAAAGGAAGAGAAACAACTTCTCCAATCGGTACCATATATGTTACCTTTTGCGAAAAACTGTAAATAACATCCTTTCCCTCATTATTCAATCCATCGGCTCTTGTATATTCAATATCTATCTGATCAACCATTATATTTTGATAATAAGAAGTGTCATGCATTTCTGACGGATTAAGCAAAACAGCAGTTAGTTCAGCTACACCATTATCATTATAGATAGTCATGGTACCATCTTCATTTACCTGAACAACATCAATAAAAATTGTAGTCGATCCTGAAGTTCCATCCAGATTATTTCCTGTTATTGAATTTATCAGAAGAACCGAACCAGAAGTTGAGTTATTTTCAATTTTATTACAAGATGGAAATAACAGAAAGATCACTATGGAAATAACCAGAAATATATTTCCCTTTTTCATAATATTCTCCTATTTAACTATTCTAGGCGTTAGAAATATCAACAGTTCTTTTTGATCACGCCTTTTATTTGAATTTTTAAACAAAGCTCCTATAAGTGGTATTTTACTGAGGAAAGGAACCTTGTCAGAACTGTTGGAATCTTCCACTTTGAAAATCCCGCCTATTACTATTGTTCCACCATCATTGGAAGTAACAGTATCAACAACTTCCTGAGTAATTATCTGAGGATTTCCGAGAACAGTGTTCCCCCAATCCGGATAATCATTTTTGATCGAAACATCCATAACTATCGTCCCTTTCGCAGTTATATGGGGTGTTACCACCAGTTCGAGAGCAGCATTCTCATATCTGACTGTTACTGTATTGTTCTGTGTGGTTTGAATCGGAATTCTTGCTCCCTGCACGATCTTGGCTTCCATATTGTCCTGTGTCGTTATTTTCGGAGCCGAAATTATTCTCCCTTTTCCCTGAGTCTCCATGGCAGTAAGAGCTGTAGTTATTTGAAAAGTATTTGCAGCATTTGCCAAAGAAAAGACAATACCTCCACTTGGTGCTCCCGAAGCAGGAACATTAACAGCATATCCTCCGCCTGCAGGATTGAGTAGTCCCGGTTTAAGTTGATTTACGATCCCATCACCTGTTGCTCTTATAGAATTCGGAAATGATAAATTTGTCTGATTACCATGAAAAGAATCCGCAATAAAGTTCGTTCCCCACTGAATTCCAAGACTCTTTATGAACGAAGTTGATGTCTCAACTATCTTTGCTTCAATTGAAACCTGAGGATTCGCAGAATCAAGCGTATCGATCAATTTATCAATTGTGCTGATATTGTCAGAAACTTCAGAAATTATCAGCATATTCGTTCTTTCGTCAAGAACAATCTCACCTCTGTTTGACAACTGTTTAGATAATATCTTTTTCACATCGGTTGCCTTTGCATAGCTGAGCTTCCTTGTAATTACTTCAAGTTCCCACTCCCTTTGTCTCGCCCTGTTAGTAATTCGCCTCTTCACAGCTCCACGAGCAAGCTTTTCCACATTTCCGATTCTCAATATATTCCCTTCGAGAATCATATCGAGGCTGTTGATTTTCAGAAAAAGCTCAAGAGCCTGATCCCAGGGAACCTGCTTCAATTCTGAAGATATCCGCCCTGTTACACCAGGGTCAATTACAATATTTAAATCTGAAACCTGAGCAATAAATTTCAATACATTTGTAAGATCTGCATTTTTAAAAGAAAAATCCATAGGGATTCCGGTATATTCCTTTTTCCCTTCATCAATAGTATTTTTCAGATATGCTATCTGACTAGGACCTTTTTCATGTTTGATACTGATGAAATTATCAGGGTCTTTTTTCTCTGTATCTGATTTTTCTTCAGTAAAGAATTCTGGCTTTAAGTTAAGCTTTACAGTCGATCCGGCCCCTTTATCATTAACAATTCCGGAAACTCCGGAATTTGATTCTGAAATCACTTTCCCTTTTCTTTTCAATCTTTCAACGAAACTCTTGTCCTTAATACTGTTTGCGGGGATAACTGCTCCTTTTGAAATATGACCTTTAATTATCCCGGAGTTTACAGGAATTGATTTCACAGGTTTTTTAACCGGATCATTCTTTGCAAGTGAATTTTTATTAAATTCTACTTCCAGTGTGCTGCCATTATAATAAACATTATATTCTTTCAGGTAATTCAGATCAAAAACAATTCTAAAAATATTAGAGGAATTATAAGCACCTCTTACACCTTTCACATTGAGGAGTCCAATTTTTTTATTGATCTTTGCCGATCTGACATTGTGAAGATCTATAGCAAGCCTTGCAGGTGATTTTTCAATTGGTATGACCTTGTAGTTAACTTTATTTGACAGAGCAATACCGAATCGAAGAACATTACCTTTTCTTTTTTCAAAACTAACATTTTTCAACAATCCTTTTCCGGAATATTTTGTTACGGACTTAGTTCTGAATTCCTTTTTCTTCTCCGTTACAGATGGAATGATCTTTTTTCCCCGAACCGGAGTAGGGATAACTTCTGTTTTAGATTTATCTTTTAAAACCGGAAACTCAATATACAATCCGTTCCTGTTGCTAAAGACACGGGAACTCACCCTGTACTTGAGCTTTATTTCAACATCGAGACTTTTTTCGCGCGATTTTAGTTCGATCTCCTTGATAACAGGAGAATTGAAAAAATATTTCTCGGTTTTTCCTTCAAATGTAACATCCTCTATTCTCATTACAATGAACTTAAAATTATCTTCCATCGGATAGAACAGATCAGGGATCGGGATTATTGAGTCGGTAGCAAAATGAAGTTGAACAAAATCATCTCCTTTAAAATATTCAACACCCTTAATAACTGTTTTTCCATTGAGAAAAAAAGTTGTCACTACAAAGAATACCATTATTAAAATTAATTTTTTATTTCTCATTTTTTCTCTCATCCTCCTCTTCAGGATTTAGTCTCTTTATTATAGTCCTCTCTTTGGTACCACCCAGAGCTATTGTCAGAATCTTCTTGAATTTCACCATATGACTTCCGATCTCCAGGATTTCTCCATCATAGACACTATCTCCTTTCTTCACCAGATAAGGTCTCCCATCAGGTCCTTTTAAAAGAGCAATAAAGACTCCCTTTTCTCTAATTATTCCTTCCAGTTCAAGTTGGTCAATATCAAGTCCGGCAAGCCCGGCTTTCCTTTTCTTTTTCAATTTTGAACTGTTCCTTTTCAAAAGATCCCAGAAAGGATCTCTCCTGCCCATAGGATTATAAATAAAATCGCCCTGCATAGAAGCTGACTTTACATTAGAACCGGCTGCAGGCTTCGCATTTTTCTCAGCTTTCAACTCTTTGACCTTAGTTTCCTTCTGAGGGAACAGAACCAATGTTGCCAGGAGAACTATGAATATTATTCTTTTCATCTTCTCCTCCTTCTTCTGGACTTACTTGAAGTTTTTTGAGCTGCTTTCCTGTAAATATATGTGGATGTTCTAAAATTTGCACTTATAGAATAATCGCTGATCTTTTTTTTAATCGGATTAATAACAAGATTATTGACAGTAAAAATCTTCTGAAGACGAGAAAGCTGATCAAAGAAAACTCCGAGGTTGTGATACGTTCCCTCAAGTGATATTGAATATGGAACCTCAATATATACCTGTTTGGCACTCTTCTTCTGTTCTGAAAATTTTCCAATCTTTAATCTGGCACTAGAAATTATCGATTGTATTTTTTTGATTATCTGACTAACCTCACTTTCTTCAGGGAGGATCAATTTCAATTCTTCAAGAGTTGCTTCATAATTAGCGATCTCTTCTTTCAATTGTTTTAACTTCCCTTCCTGCCTCTCGGCAATCCTTATTTTGCTTTCAACATTTTCCAGATCATTCTCGATCTTTTCAATTGTTTTTCCTGTCGGTGAATACTGAAGATAAAAAAAGAATCCAAAAAGGATCGCTCCAATGATCAAATAGACTCCCAATTGTCCATACCATGGTAAACTTTGCAGATCCATGTTACACCGTCCTCTTTTTCTTGGAAGGATCAGAAAAAGCACAATCAAGTCTGAAGTCAAACACATCAACACCTGATTTTTTTATTCTTGTCGAATCTTTGAACCTGATATTTTTGAAATAATTTGTACTTTTCAGATTGTTTATAAAATCAGCTATAAGGTTGTTCGACAGAGCACTCCCCGAAAGACTTAAAGTGGTATTGTTAAATTTCATGCTGGTTAGCCATACCATTTCGGGAAGAGCACGGGAAAGTTGATCCATCATTTTAACAGCGATCTGCTTCCTTGAATTCAGGCTTTGGATAATATCGACTTTATTCTTTAATACTTTTTTTGTATTCTCCAAAACTTTCAATGTCTGAAGAACATCTTCAAGTTCTGCAAGCCTTGCCTTTCTTTCTCCAAGGCTCTTCCTGACATCACTGAGCTTATTCGATTGGAGGAAATACATCCCTCCTATTATAAATACAGTTAATACGGATGCTCCAATTATTGCAGGGATACTAACTTTGTTCTCCTGCATATCATCCGAAAAAGCTTCAGTCGTGGCAACACCCGGTGCCAGGTCTTTTTTTTCGGGACTTAACAAATTAACTTTGATCATTTTTCATCTCCGGCAGCCCTTAAAGCTAATCCCATTGCTACATTAAAAACAGGAGCCATTTCACTGATAAAGTTCAGATCAAATTTTTTCTCATTTATTTCGATATTGTTAAAAGGATTAATGATCTCAAAAGGAATATCAAATTCCTGAGAAAAAAGGTCGAGTACTGATTCCAGATTAGCCGTTCCACCACTCAGGAGGATATTATCGATCCGGCCTTCAATTGTATTAGATCTGTAGAACTCAAAGGTTTTTTTGACCTCATTCTTAAGTTCGCCAAAAATAAGGTTTATGATAGGCTTTACCGCTGCGGGAGAAACTCCCTCGACCTGTCTTCCCTTTTTTACAGATTCGGCTTTCTCGTACTTTAGGTTCAACTCTTTCTGAATAAGATCCGTGAATTGATTCCCTCCGAGTGCAATATCCCTGACAAAAACAGGATTCCCTCTTTTTGATATCACAACATTCGTAATAGAAGCCCCGATGTTAATGATAGCAATCGTTCTGTCAGAATACATTTCATAATTCTTCATGACACTGTTGAGCACTGCAAACGATTCGAGATCCACCATTTCAACTTTTTTCTGAGCAATGTCAAAGACATTAAGATAGTCATTCAACTTTTCTTTCTTAACTGCCGCCAGAATCACACTTGTCATATTCGGCTGAGAATCAGCCTGATCGATTATTTCATAGTCGATATTAACTTCTTCCGGAGTAAAAGGAATATGAGGCCGGGCTTCCCACAAAATATGCTCATGCATTTCTGCAGGGCTCAATTTTTGAACCTCTATCTTCTTAACGATGACTGAATTTCCGGAAACTCCGAACGACAAGTTGTTCGTCTTGACCTTGCTTTCGTAAAAAATATGCTGGATAGAATCAGCTACTGCCGCAGAGTCCATTATACTACCCTCAACTATTGATTGATAAGGAACAGGTTCATAACCAAGCGCAACAAGCTCATGCACCGTTTCCTTCCCCTTTTTCTTTGCTTTCAACTCTACAAGCTTCAAAGCAAAGGAACCAACGTCGAGGCCTAGTATTCTTTTTGTTCCAAAACTGAAAAAAGACATACCATTCTCCACTTATGGTTTTTTTCCATACGATACATCTTTAGCATAGTGAAAATGAAAAGTCAAGTTCTCATTTCTCTATTTTGCAGATATATAGGTAATGTATGAAAAGTAAAAGCCGAAAACCCTTTGCCCACGCGGGTTTCCGAGCACAACAACAAAATTTGCAGTTTTTGCTGATATATAGGGAATGTCAGCCTTTTCTTAAACGTATATCCCCTATATTACTGCATTATTCAAATTTTTCAACAAGGCTTTCTATCAATTTAAATTGATTTTTAGCACGGTCTAGATTGTGTTCAGGGTATTTTAT
>CAYNUG010000050.1:0-14583 GCA_964400545.1 uncultured Clostridia bacterium
ACAATTTTTTCATTGAATGCCTCGGGACAACATTGACTATAATACAAATCCATGAAGAATTCAATTATGTGACAGATGAGTGGTCACCATTCTTTTGACTTTTAAAATTTTTAAGTTTAAACTTAATTTAATCGTATTAAAAGAGAGAAAAAGAGAGGATAATGGCTGGAGATCTTAAAGAAATGAGGACAGTTCTGATTGTTGATGATGAACTTGATACTCTCTCTGTACTTGAAGAGTTTCTTAAAGAACAAAAATTCAAAGTAATAAGTACAGATGACCCTAATAAAGCTATATCACTTATAGAAAAGGAAGAAGTGGAGCTTGTTATTGCCGATCTTAAGATGCCAAAAATGGATGGAATCGCTCTCACAAAGGAGATTCTGGCTTACAATTCAGATATACCTGTAATAATAATGACTGCTTATGCTTCCATTGAATCTGCAATAGAATCGATAAAAGCAGGTGCAACCGATTTTATAACAAAACCATTCAAATTCAATCATACACTTTTTGTTGTAAATAAAGCTTTGGAGAGAAGAGCTTTGACACAATTGGCAAAGAAGAGCATATATTATAAGAAACTATCTCAAACTGATGAATTGACAGGTCTTTTTAACCTGAGATCGTTCAGATCAGTTCTGGAGGAGCATCTAAATGAACATAGCCAATTAGGAAAAGGGTTAAGCCTGATGATGATAGACATTGATGATTTTAAAAAAGTAAATGATACTTTTGGCCATCAGTCAGGGGATAAAGTCCTTTCTGATATTTCCGGAATACTCTCTAAATCAGTCAGAGGATGTGATTTTCTTGCCAGATATGGTGGGGAAGAATTTACGGTTGTACTTCCTGAAACCGGGAAAAGAGCTGCTTTGAAAGTAGGGCATAGAATACTTGAAGAAATTGAGAAGTTTAGATTTAAATCAAAAAATGATAAATATATAGGACTTATAACTATCACAATAGGTCTTGCTACTTTTCCCCGGGACGGATTGTCGACTCAGTCTCTCATTGAAAATGCAGATAGGGCAATGTACAAAGGTAAGAGGATTGGAAAGAACAGGATTTGTACTGTCGACGAATGTTTGTGAAGTTTTCCCCTGAAATCTGTCCCTGATCTACAAACTAAATAAGTTCTGCCAGTCTTTGGATTCCCTCTCTTATTTTGTCCATGTCCGGATATGAAAAATTCAATCTTAGCTCATTATTTTTATTGATCCCTTTCGGATAGAATTTTCCTCCGGGAATAAATGCAACTTTGTTTTTGATTGCTTTTTCAAAGAGGATCTCAGTATCAAAATCTTTATCAAATGTAACCCAGATGAACATTCCTCCATCCGGATCCGTCCATTTCACTCCTTCAGGCATAAATTCTTTTAATGATCTTATCATTTCTTCTTTTTTAGGTTTGTAAAGATCTATTATTTTCTTAATGTGAGATCCCATATACCCTCTTTCTATATATCTTGCCGTGACCCTCTGAGTGAGACAGTCGGGGCTGACATTTACTTTCTGTGCCCATTTGACCATATGATTTATGGTTTCCGGAGGTCCGGAAGCAAAACCCAATCTGAGTCCCGGTCCAAGTATTTTTGAAAATGATTTCGCAATTGTCACAAGTTTTGGATCGTTGAATTCTGTTCTGGCGATCTCCCAAAGTGTCATTATCCGTTCACCTGAGAATCTCAGTTCCCTGTAAGGCTGATCCTCAAGGATAGGGAGACCGAATTTTCTTGCTATTTTTATGACATCCCTTCTTCTCTGAAGATCCATAGTCCTTCCTGTAGGATTGTGAAATTCGGGAATAACATAGATGAATTTCACCGGTTCATTCTTCGAAGTCAGTTCCTTCAACTTTTCCTCGAGAAGATCGGGGCGTATTCCTAATTCGTCCATTTCTATTCCGACAAGTCGGGCTCCGCATGCTTCCATTGAAGTAATTGAGCCGGGGAAGCTTGGGGCTTCGCAGATAATTATATCTCCTGGATTTATGAGAGTTCTCGTAAAGTAATATATTCCATTCGTTGAACCGACAGTGATCATCAGTTCATCATCTGCAAGGTAGGGGACATCTTCGAATTTTTTAATAGTATCCTTAAATACTTTGTCACCTTCACTTGCTCCATATTGAAGAGTTTCAGAACCTTCTGACAGTAATACTTCCGAAAATAACTCTGATAGTTTTTGTTTCGGGAAGGAATCAGGATGGGGCAATCCTCCGGCAAGAGAGATAATTCCCTCAACACTTTTTGTGACTTTTAGGATCTCTCTGATAAATGAATGTTCCATCGCATTGGTTGCTTCCGAATATAAATCATTAAATATAATATTATTCATTATAACTCCTGATTGCCGGGATCCGAATAGTGATCCCGGATATATAGACTAACCTCTGTTTATTCTTAAAAGATCGGTAAGAATTGAAAAACCTGTTTCTATCTTACCGGCACCGGGTCCTACTATAGTTATATCACCAAGAAGATCTGTTGTAAATGTCAGAGCATTTGTTGCACCCATAATACCGGCCAGGGGGTGAGACAGGTCTATCATTTCCGGTGAAACAGATCCGGAGATCTGCCCGTCTCTATTCTCGACACTTCCTATAAGTTTCCATCTTTTATTGGATTTTCCTGCCTTTACAATATCATCCGGAGTAATTCCTGTTATTCCTTTGCATGAAACGTCGGAAACCTTAAGTGAGCCGCCCATAACTATATTTGCAAGAATTGTCACTTTCCCTCTCGCATCGTACCCTTCCACATCTCCTGTGGGATCGGCTTCCGCATACCCCTTCTCCTGAGCTATTTTAAGAACTTTATCGTATGCAATACCTTTTTCCATTTCTGAAAGCATATAGTTGGTTGTTCCATTCAGGATCCCTCTGATTTTTGAAATGCTGCATCCGGCCAAAGGACCTTCTGCGAGATTTATAACAGGTGTTCCTGCACAAACAGTCCCTTCGATAAGAAAACTTGCTCCATTATCATCGGCTATTTTTTTCATTTCTGGGTAGGCGAGAGCAGCAGGTCCCTTATTACTTGTTATAATATTTTTACCAGCTCGTAATGCAGTTCTACAGTGATCCATAGCAGGACCGCCAGTTTCAAGGTCAGTATAGGTCAGTTCAAGTATCGAAGTTGCATTACTCTCCTTTATCATTGTTAAGTTGTCCCAGTCTTTCAGGTCAGAAGTAAATGGTTCTTTTTTAGATCCGTTTAAAAGGAGGGAGTCGATATCGAGTCCATCAGGGTTATAAATGTTCCCGAAGTAGAGATCGGAAACAGCGACAATATCGAATTCGAAGTTGTATTCTTTTTTTAAATAGGTTCTTTTATTTTTAAGTATCTCACAAACTCCCTGCCCAACAGTTCCAAAGCCGAGAAATGCTAATTTATGTTTCATTTTTTATCTCCTTTTTTTTTATCTGTATGAGATCTTGCCGAAAGTGGCTTTATGTCCTCTCTTCATTATCTCTTTAGCATCCTTTGTACATCTTACACATTTATAGTAAATTACATCGCCGATTTTTTCTGCATTGGCCAGTCTTTCTTCTTTAGGTAAGAAATAAGCTCCCATGGTATCAAGTTCTCTTGAAGTACCGTCACTTTCATATTTTATAGTCATATCTGTTCCGGAATCCAGAACTTTGAATGCATTTTCGGTCCAGTCGAAGTCAGCAAGACCCAAGTCGGGATTTATTCTGAGATGCCCTGCAACCGATACACCCGGGATCCCGGATTCCTTAAGTTCTTTCGCACATTGAATGAACATTTCAGGGGATTGTCCGTTCCCGAGGTTTATTTCATAGATCGGTGTCGAGCCGTCTTCTCTGATGTATTCTTTCATTATATTCATTAACATTCTGAGTTGTATTGCGTTCTGAGTTGAAAGGAGCATTGAGATCTTGAAACTCAGATTTTTTATATCCCTGGCATAATAGCAAGCGGCAACGATAGTTGACCAGCTTGGATTCAGAAAAAAATCTCCTCCTGTATTGACTGCAGCTCTGGTTACTCCATCGAGATAGATTAAATGATTGTTATTGGCGACCTCTACTCCGCCGAGGTTTCCGAATGGTGTACCCATATTTTTGAGGATCAGTGCACGTGAATTATTGTCAGGAGACCATGTTTCAAATTTTTCTCCCGTTATTTTCTCAAGCCTTTCGTATAATTCGTTGCTTATCGGAGTGCTTACCATATTCGTGTTGCAGAATTTTTCAGCCTGCATTATGTTCTCTGACATTGCAAGAGTAGTAATGAGTTCTCCATTAAGAACATAATCCTCAGTGAGAGCCATAACGGATATAAATTCTTTTGGAACCAGTGTTTCCTGATCTTCAGCTATTCTTTTCATTGCTCTCAGAGTTATGGGAGCTCCCTGGAACCCGGATACCTGAGTTGTTGCAATTCCCGGCTTAGTAAAACTGATATTCTCCCTTTCGATGAAATCTTCTACTTTTGTGAATTTTCCCCCATACTCTTCAGCTTTCTCAAGCATCTCGCCAAAACCTTTTTCTCCTGCTATCTTCTTTCTTTCCGGGAATTCTCTCATTTTTTTTATTGATTCTTCAATAGCTGATGCTCCACCATAAGAATTTTTTATAGCATCGATTTGCTCCATGTCTTTTTTTGATAAAAATGGAAAGTGTAAACTCATTTGTTTTCTCCTTATTAATTTAATTTTATGATTGTGTTCTTTATTTTAGAAAGTGCTTCCTCTATCTCATCAATAGATGTAGCATAGCATAGACGGAGGTAGCCTTCACCATTTTCTCCAAAGGAAGTTCCCGGAAGAAGTGCCACTCCGGCTTCGGACAAAAGGAGTTCGGCTATTTTTTCGGAACTTCTTCCGAAACTTTTTATGTTAGGGAATACATAGAATGCACCGTCCGGGCGGAGACATGTAATTCCGGGTATTGCGTTCAGACCATCGACAATTATATCTCTCCTTTTTTTAAATGTTGCCTTCACATCTTCAACCTGTTCTTGTGGTCCGGAAAGAGCCTCGATCCCTGCGATCTGTGTAAAAGAGGCAGTACATCCGACGGAATGGGTCATGAGAAGTCCGACTTTGTCCGCTAATTTTTCCGGCATAATACCATATCCGAGGCGCCATCCTGTCATTGCATAAGTTTTTGAGAATCCGTCCATTATTATTGTCCGTTTTTTCATGCCCGGGATCTGGCAGATGCTGGCAACAGGTTCACCTGAATATACCAATCTTGTATAGATCTCATCTGATAATACCCAAAAATCGAATTTTTCAGCTAAATCTGCTAACTTTTTCAGGTCATTTTCGGGGATTACACCTCCTGTCGGATTGGAGGGAGAGTTGATTATCAACAATCTCGTATTTGGATTTACTTTCTCTTCAAGCTCTTCCAGGTCAAAAGAAAAGTTCTTCGATTCTCTTAGGGGGATAGGAACAGGCTTTGCTCCCATTGTTTCGATAATTGACCTGTAACTCGGGAATCCGGGATCAGGGTAAATTGCTTCGTCGCCTGGTTCCAAAAGTGCCATCATAGGGAAGAACAGAAGAGGTTTCGCCCCGGGACCGACCACTACCTCTTCGGAGGAGAATTTCATGTTTAATCTGTTTCCTGTATATTTTGCTATCTCTTTTTTCAGTGCAGGGATTCCGGCAGAGGGGGTATATCTCGTTTCTCCTCGCATAATAGCATCCGAACCTGCCCTGGAAATATTTTCAAATGTCTGGAAATCAGGTTGCCCGATCTCAAGATGGATGATCCGTTTTCCTGAATTTTCAAGTTCATTGGCTTTTGCCAGAACCGCATAGGCACCCTCCGGTTGAAGATGGATCGTTCTATCCGCCAGTTGATCAAATTTTTTCATTTTTTTTCTTCCTATAATTGTTTTAATGAAAGCTCAGAGAGCTTTTTTTCTGTTGGGGAGCCTTTCATGTTCCAACCCCTGATGTCGTAGTACATATCAAGCCATTTTGAAAAGATCTCTCTGGTAAGAAATTTATCCTTGAAAAGTCCTGCCTTATGTTTTTCTTCGAAAAATCTTCCAGGCAATGTATCACTTGACCTTGTTCTTCCGTTCCTGTAATTGTACATCCTCGTGATATTCGATATTTTTTCCCCAAGCTTGAGTAATTTGTGAACGTCGGTATTAATTCCTGTTAAAGCTTCAAGCACAGGTGCAAGTCTGTCAAGTCCGAAAGGGACGAAGTCGCAAACGATCAGTGAGTTCCTGGCATTCACATCATCTTGTCCTTCTTTAATGAACTTCGGTGTACTTTCAAATGTAAGATTCCCCGCCATTTCGTCGGAACAGGACCAGAATCTCGTATGACTGGCAAAATCTGATGTGGCCAGGGTCAGACCCATTGAGGAACTTCCTTTAATATTAACACCCGACAGTTCCATTCCGGCTATCTGGATCGCGAAATAATCACTTCCTTTCCCGATCTTTTCAGATGCTATCCTTGTCCCGTCGGCCAGCAGATCACCGATCCCATCCCTTCGTGCTATCTTGTTCAACAATGCGAATTGTGCGTCAGCATTACCGAATTTAAGTTCGATCCCGTTTGTATCTTTCGAAGTAAGGATCCCTTTTTCAAATGCTTCCATTGCAAAAGAAGTAACAACTCCGGAGGAAATAGAGTCGAGACCGAGATCATCACAAAGGTAATTTGCATATGCAACACTTTCCGCATCACCTATACCGCAACCGGAACCGAGATAAGCAGTGGTCTCATATTCCGGGCCCTCAACTTCCAGATCATTCCATTTGGCAAGTTTAGAACATTTTATAACGCAGTTAAAGCAACTCACACTTTTCCAGTTAAGTTTCTTTTTCATTGTTTCTGATGTGATGCCTTCATAATCTTCGAACTGAACATCCTGGAAATTTCTGGTAGGGAGAAATTTCCCGTCTTCATGTCCCATTCTGATCCACATATTTGTTCCTAGTTCATCTCTTTTTGCCGGACCGGGATGAGCAAGAATATCTTTTGTGAGAGCATTGTTGATCTTCCTGAATTTGTCAGGATCAAATATTTCTATTTTTTTATTTCCTTCAACAACAATAGATTTTAAATTTTTTGATCCCATGACCGCACCGGAACCTCCTCTGCCGAATTGTCTGTAAAGATCGGATCCGATGCATGCGAACTTGACCAGATTTTCCCCTGCAGGACCGATCGAGGCAATTCGTGATCCCGGATATTTTTTCTTCAGTGATCTTTCTGTATCAAAGATTCCTTTTCCCCAGAGTTGTGATGCATCAATAAATTCCACTTTACCGGGGGATATATGAATATATACAGGTTTTTTTGATTTTCCAGTTATAATTAAATAATCAATTCCCGCTCTCTTCAGTGCAGGTCCCCAGTTTCCTCCTATATGTGAATCAAGGAAAGTACCGGTCAGGGGAGATTTTGTTACAAGTACAGAACGTGCTGATGTTTGGACCTGTGAACCGGTAAAAGGTCCGGTTACAAATATAAGCGGATTCTCATGTGACAATGGGTCCTCTGTTATTATACCCATATCAATGAGCAGTTTTAGTCCGAGCCCTTTTCCCCCTATAAACTCTTCAAATAATTCCTGTGGGGGGTCTGAAAATTCAAATTTCTCTGATAAAAGGTCTATCCTTAAAAATTTGTTCATATAACCTTTGTACATTCCAAAACCTCCTCTAATACTCTAATCTTTTAATTATCAGTTCTTTATATTTTTTCAATTTTTCGGAAAGTTGCAAAATTGTGGCTTGATCAAATCTTATGGAAGGCCCGGACAAACTGATACTTCCAAAAAAATTGTGATGTTCCAGGTGAAGCGGGATGGATATGCAGATAAGGCCTTCCTCAAATTCCTCGTCATCTATACTGTGACCTCTGACCTTGATCTCATTGATCTGTTCAATAAGTTTTCTTGAATTGCTTATTGTTTTTTTAGTGATCTTTTTGAAAACAATATTCTTCACTATTTCCATCATTTTATTCTGAGGAAGAATTGATAATATAGATTTCCCGAGAGATGTGCAGTAAAGAGGAAGTGTATCTCCTATTGCAGATCGTATCTGCAGGCTTCTCTTGCTTTCGATCTTATCAAGATATAGGACCATATTGTTGTGGATCATTGCGAGGTTGACAGTTTCATTGACTTCTTCCGAAAGTTCTCTCAGGATAGGATGGATCTTTTCTACTATTATTTGTTTCAAATACACTTTGTTCCCCAGCTCGAAAAGTGAAATGCCGAGATAATAAAGATTGTTTATCTTTTCAAGAAGGTTTAGTTCTACGAGAGTTCTTAAATTGCGGAATGCTGTTGTTTTGTTAATTCCGAGAATTTTCACAATATCCGTTAACGTAAACTTCCCCTGATTTCCCTCTATCAGTCTGACGATCTCAAATGATTTTTTTACTGTGTTGCTCATGATTTCATTATGTGAAACAAGGTTTCGAGAACTCTAATTCATTTTATTTTATAGAAATTGGAATGTCAAGAATAATAATAACTAATCAATAAAAAATAATTATTAACTTCATTTATTTCTATTAGAGGTAGAAAGATCACTGATGGCTCAGGTCTAAAATAAAAAATGTTATAATTGTGTGAAATGAATTTTCTTAAGATAGGGCATCTGAAAATGAAACACCGGACAGTTCTGGCTCCGATGGCATCCCTGACCGATATTGTTTTCAGAAGGACGGTTGATGAAATAGGTGGTATCGGATTGATGGTGACAGAGTTGATCTCCGCAGAAGGACTAAGGAGGAGGCAGAAAAGGACATTGGAGATGATAAGGACCTTTGAATTCAAAACTCCTCAATTCCTTCAGCTATTTGGTTCAGAAGCTGAAGCATTCTCAGAGGCCGTAAAGATCATTGAGGGTGAGACAAATTACAGCGGGATAGATATAAATATGGGATGCCCCGCCAGAAAAGTAGTTCGAAAAGGGGCGGGTTCATCTCTTCTTCGGGAACCGGAAAAGATAAGTAAGATCTGCAGGGCTGTAAAGAATGTATCATCATTGCCCATAACCGTTAAGATCAGACTCGGTTATGAAAAGGAGAATCTTCATGAAATATTGAATGTTCTTGAAGGGGAAGGAGTTGATGCCGTAACAATTCATTTCAGAATGAGATCAGATAATTACAGCGGACCCGCAAAGTGGGAATATGCAAATGGATTAAAAGAAAAATTTGATCTTGTATTGATCGGAAATGGAGATATTAAAAGCAGAATAGATGCTTTAAAAAGGCTTGAACTTGTAGACGGAATAATGATAGGACGTGCTGCCATTCGTAATCCTTTTATTTTTTCTGAGATAGAGGAAAATACTCCGGGTATATCGGATAAACCGGAAGTTGCCAGAAGAATATTGGAGTTGACCGAACAATATTATCCCGAGAACCTGAGACTTGCAAGGATAAAAGCATTTACAAAATACCTGACCTTCGGAATGCCCCGTTCGAAAAAGATCAAACATGAAATATATAGATCTCGATCATTTGAAGAGGCAATATCCCTTTTCAAAGTTATTTTTAACTGATCAGATCTTTTCTGTAACTTGTCCTGCACGAACTATAGAGTTATACTGAATTCAATGATGAATTTAGTGACTGACGTCTGTGCAAATGCAGATCGACAAAAGGGTAGAATATGAACCTGATATTACTTTCCATTGTTATCTTCAGTATTGCACTTGCTATGACCATGATAGGAAGAGGCGGAGGAAATTTTTATGTCATTGTACTCGTATTTTCAGGTATTTCAATGCATGAATCTGCTTTGACAGGACAATTTGTCCTTTTTATTTCTTCTATCTCAGCAACACTGATCTTTGCAAAAAGGCGTCAGGTCGAATGGAAACTTGTGCTGCTCCTTGGTGTTCTAACGGCTGTTCCCGCTTATTTCGGAGGTCTTTTTGCATATTATTTTTCCGGAAAACTATTGAAGTTCACTTTTTCTTTCTTTTTATTTGTTGCAGCGTTCTTAATGTTCCGGCCTGTTAAAGAGAAAAGGGCTGAGGTTAAAGAAAAATTCGGATTATTGAAAGTACGATCAGGCATTCATGAGTATAAAATTGATGTCAGGATCGCTGTACCGGTTATTATGGCAACGGGATTCGGGGCAGGATTGGTTGGGGCTTCCGGCGGGGCATTCCTTGTCCCTTTGTTGGTAATAAGCTGTGGTGTCCCGATGAACCTTGCAATAGGAACTTCAATAACGATAGTGGCCGGAACTGCCCTGATGGGATTTGCCGGTCATATGGCAACAGGAAACTTTGTTCCCGGGATTGTGATCCCATTGGCCATTGCTGCTGCTATCGGTGGTATCCTGGGTAGTTCTTTTGCAATGAAGACCAAACCACGTATCTTAAAAGAACTATTTGCTTTTACCACATTACTTGCTTCTGTCATTATGATCATAAATGCAATTTTATCCAGATAGATAATATTTTATTTGAGTGCTGAAAAAATATTTGCAACTGATTTGTTCCGGTTTCAGGGTACATGTAATTGTTATAATATGACAAGACTGGTGTCAGATATGAGTTTCGGTTATAATGTCCCCATGAGTGAAAAGAGTGTTACTGTTGGTTTCAGCGGAGGGAAAGATTCGACAGCTTCTATAATTTTACTTAAAGAAAAGGGGTACAAGGTTTCTGCTCTTACCATGAAGTTGGGATTGAACGGAGAAGATGAGAAGATAGTTAAGGTTAAAGAACTTGCGGGAATATTGAATGTTCCTCATAAAATAATTGATCTAAGGTCTGAATTTCAAGACAGGGTGATATCCTATTTTATAAATTCCTATAAAGAAGGAATAACTCCGAACCCGTGTGTGATGTGCAATAACAGAGTTAAATTTGAACTTCTAATGGATTTCGGGATAAAGAACATGGGGTCATCTTTTTTTGCAACGGGTCACTATGCAGATAAAATTGAGATAGATGGAAAACATTTCCTGACCGAACCGGTCGAGAAAAAAAAGTCTCAGATCTATTTTTTGTCGATGATCGGAGAAGAAAAACTGAAGAGAGTTCTATTCCCGTTGGCTTCAATACCGATCGATAAAGTGAGAGAAATAGTGAAAGACCTTCCTCTCGGGAACAAAAATGAGAGTCAGGATGTATGTTTTTTAAACGGTCATCAGCTTGCAGATTACCTCAAAGAACATATTCCTGAAGCTTTTAAAAAGGGAGATATCCTGAATATTTCAGGGGAAAAAATAGGACAACACAATGGTTCTGCCAATTTTACGATCGGGCAGAGGAGGGGGACCAACTTTCCATCGGATGGGAAACTCTATGTCGTTAAGAAAAATGTATCTGAGAATACATTAACACTGGGAAAAGAGGAAGACCTGTATTCAGATGGTTTTGAAATTGAAAAACCTGTTATGTGGAAAGAAATAAAAGAAAAGGATCACTATAAGGCCAGAATCAGATACATGAGCAGATTCGAAGATGTTGTAATTAAAAATGTTTCCCGGGATTCAATAACGGCTGAATTTTTATCTCCGGTTAAGTCTGTAACATCAGGGCAGGCAGGTGTCTTTTTCCAGAATAATATTATTGTTGCATCAGGATTTATTAAGTAGTTCCAGGCTTATAATTGACTTAGAAAATCAACTTTATCCTTTTCGCCCAGAATTAGAATGATGTCATTATTTTCAAAAACATACTCTCCTCCTGGGACTTTTGTGGCCGGTTTTCCGGAATCTTCGGGTTTTTTTACAAGTACAATATCTACCTGATACTTGTTTCGAATATCAAGATTATTAATTTTCTTCCCTCTGAATTTGGAGGGGATCTCAAGTTCAAGAAGGTAAAGTCCTTCAACGACCTCGATTGCACGTTTTGAAGGTGAGTCTGCGATAAGTTGTGAAACTTCTCCGGCGAGATCTCTTTTGAGGATCTCCTTGTTGTAGGTGGAAATGACATCTATTCTCCATATGGTCCCTACTATCTTTGTCGGGTCTTCGCTGCTTACAACCGGGATCTCTCCGATATTCTCTTTTGCAAATTCTTTCATGACATAATCGAGACGGTCATCTTCTTTAACTATCAGGTGGTTCGGAGTAGCGATATCACTTGCAACTACTATGTCCTTTAAATGTTCGTATTCAGGTGCAATAGCCGCAAGTTCTGTTTGAGAGATCTTTTCGGAGATAATATTTTCATTGTTTAAGATATAGAAAAAATTGTGTTCAGACTGAACAAATTTATGTGACAGGTCATTTATTGAGATCTTAGGATCGATGATCTCTATGCTCTTCCTCATTACATCTTTGACCTTCATTGATTTCAAAACGTTTATTTCTCTTCCCTTGTGGATGTTTATTCCTTTCCTCATTAGTTTTAAAGTGTAGATAGAGCCTTTTCCCGTTTTTGTAACTACAAGACTCAGGATCGTTGCTATCATCAGTGGGAGGATTATTTTATAATCGTTGGTCATTTCAAAAATGATCAATATTGCAGTGATCGGAGCGTGGGTCGTTGCCGCAACAACTGCCCCCATGGCTACCAGTGAGTAAGCTCCGGGTCCTGCTGTCATTCCGGGCCAGATCTTATTTAGGATATTTCCGAAAAAGCCTCCTGTCATTGCACCCATAAAAAGAGAAGGAGCAAATATTCCACCTGAACTACCTGATCCGAGAGTAATGGATGAAGCGAGGATCTTAAGAAATATAAGGGCGAATAATAGCCACAGGTCCATATTCCCGAGCAGGGCAATATCCATTGCTTTATACCCGACACCAAAGATCTGTGGGAATGAAATACCAAGAATACCAAGAAGAATTCCCCCCGCGGCAGTCTTATAAAAATCAGGGATCTTTACTCCGTCAAATTTATCCTCAAAATAATACAGGACCTTAACAAATAGTATTCCTACAAGACCGGCAATTACTCCTAGGATTGCGTAGGGAATAAGCTCGAGCCAATGAACCAGCTCGTATTTGGGGACTTGAAATGCAGGGTAATTCCCATAAAAAGCTCTGGAAATTACTGTTGCCGTCACAGAGGAAATAACAATAGGCGAGAACTGACTGATAGCAAAATCCCCAAGAATGATCTCCACAGAGAACATTGCTCCTGCGATCGGTGCGTTAAATGCCGCGGCAATACCGGCAGCGGCACCACATCCAACGAGGGTTTGCATTCTTTTCTGGGAAATTTTGAAAAGCTGTCCGAGGGAAGAGCCGATCGCTGATCCTATTTGAATGATCGGTCCTTCACGACCGACAGAACCTCCGGAAGCGATAGTGATAGAGGAGGCAATTGCCTTACTGAAAACAACTCTTGCCCTTATTATTCCGTTCCTTAATGAAATGGCCTCCATTACTTCCGGGACACCATGCCCCTTAGCTTCACTGGAGAAGAAGTAAATTATCATCCCAACGACGAATGCACCTGCTGCAGGGATGATGATCATAAAGATCCATGATGCCGAAAAGGTATGATTTCCCCAGAAAAGACCTTGAAAGTAATGGATCAGAAATTTCAGGGCTGCAGCACCTACACCACCCAGCAAACCAATAACCGCCGGAATTATGATCATAAAAACCTGTTCCGAAGTTTTGAATTTTTCTAAAATACTAATAATTTTTTTTTTCATTGTTATCCGGGGTCAGAAAATTAAAGCAAGATTATATATTATATTTGCTGTTATGAACAGCACTATCTGTGTATAAATAAAAAATACTTTTATTCAGGATCGCAAATATGGATTTATAATCATAAAAATATTTGAAGATCACTGAATTTTAATTACTATATAAATATGAGTTCCAATTTTGATAGAATGTTTTCTGAGAATAGAGGGAGAATGCTCACGGAACAGTTGATATCCAGAGGGATAAATGATGAACGTGTCCTGGATGCGATGGGGAGGATCCCGAGAGAAAAGTTCGTACCCCGAAATGAAATAGCGAGGAGTTATTATGATTGTCCTTTACCGATCGGGAATGGACAGACAATTTCTCAACCTTATATTGTTGCATATATGACAGAATTACTTGAACTTGGACGGAGTGAGAGAATTCTTGAGATCGGAACAGGGTCGGGATATCAAACCGCTGTACTTGCTGAAATATCAAATGAGGTTTTTACGATAGAACTTATTCCGAAACTTGCGGATAAGGCGAAAGAATTATTAGTTAAAAGATCAGGATATAAGAATATCAGGTTTAAGACAGGTAAAGGTGTGGATGGGTGGAATGAATATGCACCGTACAAAAAAATAATTTTCACTGCGGCTCCAGAGGAGTTTCCGGAATCAATATTTTCCCAACTTGATGAAGGTGGGATCATAGTTGCACCTGTCGGAGGTTCTTTTCAGAAGATAATAAAGTATGTGAAAAGAGACGGTATTATTCTTCAGACTGAATTAATTGCCGTTTCTTTTGTTCCTTTTATTGTATAAAAGCAGTAGATTGAAGATAAGGCGGTGGGAAGCAAAACCCTTAACTACAATTCCTATTTATCCCAATGACAATGCTGATAATATCTTGACAATTTTTTTTCATTCAACTATTATTTCTATATGATTATCGGATTTAATACTGATATTAAGTACCGTGATGAAGTTTTTCATATT
>CAYNUG010000051.1:0-13691 GCA_964400545.1 uncultured Clostridia bacterium
CACAACCCGGTAAAGGTGCCGATTTTGTCTATGAAGGCAATACGGCAAGAGACGGGAAGATCCCGTTCAATACAACGGGCGGGCTGATAGGATGGGGACATCCGACAGGAGCGACAGGTGTTCACCAGGCTGTGACCATCTGGGAACAATTGACCGGAAGGGCTGGCGATGCACAGATCAAAATGCCGGCGGACAAACCTTACGGAATGACGATCAACATGGGCGGTGATGACAAGACGGTCGTTGCGATAGTCTACAAAAAAGGATAATACTCAGCAGCAGATCAAAAAGAAGAATTTTTTTATTTAAAGAGAACAAGGCCGAGAAAACCGGGAAAACCGTTATAAATATTACCTTAATGTAACGGCATCTTGATCGTATAAATCCATTTCAAAAAATCATAGATTAGCTAATATGATCTGAATCGTGTTGACAGAAGAAAAAGATAATACTACACTGAGTACGAACGAAAGACGAACAAAGAAAAAAGATGAAATATATACCGATAAGAGTGTATTCCGTATTCTCAAGAGGGGAGGGAGCGGTCTCCCCGTCGGGACTTGCAGACCTTGTGAAAATGGACGGGAAAGTTATTACTGTGACCGATCCGTTCTCCATGGTTGCGTGGGAAAGATTTTACCGGACTGCTGCAAAAAACGGATTGAAATTTCTTCCTGCTATGGAAATAGTTCTTCGGAGGTCGGGATCTATTCTTGTGTTTCCTAAGAACACGGCTGGATTCTTTTCTCTTGTTTCCTCATACAACAGGAAAAAACTGACCACGCTGAAGGATGTGACTGTGGTGTTTCTTCCCGGGAGCGGACGTTTCAATGTCCAGGTAACATTGGATAATATAAGAGAGAGGATACCGGGAGGTGAAATATATTTCGGACTTGAGTGGAATACCGACAGAAGGTATGTAGAGTATGCCGGGCAGCATGGGATACCTCTTATCTGGGCAAACCCTCTGAAGTGGATCGGTTCATCCGAAAGTTATAAGGTTGTTTCCTCCGTTTTCCGTCATCGTCCGGCAGAAGAGATCGAGGATGATCCGGGGATATCTCTTTACGGTCCCGTAGGTTACGAGGCAGTGATAAAGAGGTGGGGAAAGTACGGTAAGATCGCCATGAAAAATACTTTTGTTCTGGCAGATTCCGTCAAATTCAACTTTGGAAAAGATTTCGGACCATCTCTGGGGAAATTCCGTTTAGCCGGGAAGACGGGAGGCGGAAGATCACAACTAATAGCGGTAGTAAGGAAAGAGCTTGAGATCAGAAGGGCGGGTTTGAAAGAGAAAACAAGGGCGGAGAAAGAGTTACGGAAAATAGAGGAACTCGGTTTCGAACCGTGGTTCCTCATCGCTGCGGAAATAGCACAGTACTGCCGTGAGCGGAAAATATATTTTAACATAAGAGGCTCCGGCGGTTCCTCTTACATACTGTATCTTCTCGGTCTTTCGAGGGTTGATCCCATGCATCACAACCTCCTCTTTGAACGGTTTGTGAACTCATTAAGGGACGAACTTCCCGATATTGATATTGATATCGACTCCTCCAGGAGAACCGAGGTATTGAAATGGGTGTTCAAAAGATTCCCGGGGAAGGTGGCATTCGTATCTACTCATAAGTTTTTCAGAGGCAGGTCGGCTCTGTACGAAGTTGCAAGGAACTGCGGGTTTGATCCGGAAGAGGCGCACGGGATGAGCAAAGAGGTACACATGTTTGCACCGCCTTCCGATCTCAGAGGGAGAGGGAAGGGTAAGATGAGGGAAATAAATAACAGAGCATCTCTATTAAACGGGGTGTACAGGGACCTTTCTCTTCACCTCGGGGGGGTCGTTTTTTCGGGAAGAGATATAAGGGAGTCTTTCCCGGTAGAGGTGTCACCGCACGGATTTGATCAGATGATCTGGGATAAAGATACGGTGGAAAGGTTGAATATATTCAAACTCGATCTGCTCGGAGTCAGGGGGTTTGATGTTATTTCCCCGTATGTTTACGGTGGAAAGGTTGATTTTAAAGATCCTGAAGTGTGGAAGAATATAAAGGCGGCATCCACTTTGGGATGTTTTCAATTGGAAAGTCCGCTTGCAAGGGAGAATCTTGCAAAATCATCCCCTTCGACACTTGAGGAACTGGCGATCTCAATTGCAATCATCAGGCCGGGTCCGGCAAAGTCCGGTATGAAAAAGTCTTATCTGGAGAGGAGGGAACCGTTCCACCCGCTGCTCGGTAGGATATTCCCTTACACGAGGGGAGCACTCATCTATGAAGAACAGATATCGGTTTTGATCCACCATGTGACCGGATGGAGTCTTGAATTTTCCGAAAAGGTGAGGCGGAGGCTGAAGAAAAAGATGGGAGACGAGTTCAGGGAAGAGTTTTTCGAATCCGGAAAGAAAAAAGGGAGAGATATAAAGGAACTCGGGAGATTCTGGAATATAGCATCAGATTTTTCACTTTACGCATTCAACAATGCTCATAGTATTTCCTACGCATATTCGGCTTACGCTTCGGTATGGATGAAGACCAATCATCCTTTAAGGTTCTTCTCCCGCCTTTTCAATGCAGGCGGCGGGTACTATCCTCTTTCCGTTTACATTGAGGAGGCACAGAGATCGGGACTGATGATCCTTCCGCCTGATATAAATTTCAGTGATATCGGTTTTACGGTAGAGGGTGAAGAAATCCGTACGGGGCTGATATTCGTAAAGGGGATAGGAAAAAGACTTTCCTCGATCATTGTGGCGAGGAGGGGTGCCGGGTTCGGTTCACTTGAAGATTTTATTAACAGGACGAGGGCAGGGGAGAGAGAGGTTTCGGCTCTCATGGCGGTATCGGCATTTGATTCGGTTGGACTGAACGGATTCTCTCCCGATGAGATGAAAAAGAACAGAGAAACCTACCTCGGTTTTCTTCCGTCCGGGTAAATTATTGATGCTGGATTAGTTGTTTGAAGTTATTATTAATATATTACTCTAACTCTTAACTTGCTAATATTATATTGATATTTTAAGATAAAGATTCGGAGAGATTATGAGAAGAATAGGATATTTGATTTTTATGTTGATGATTTTTTCGACGATGGTTTTTAGTGAGGCGGGCGATGCCTTGCCGAAGCCGCCAAGTTCAATATAGTGTTGAGGAATTAATTGATATTGGGGAAATGATAGGAGGTTAGTAGTATGAAGAAAGAAGAAAAAAAGTCAGAAAAAAAGCAGCCTTCAGGTTCTTCTCCTTTAGGGGTCAGGGGGGCCTCTAAACCGGTTAATGAAAGAAATAAGAAGATAATTTATCTTGGCGTGTTTCTTGTGTCCCTTGTTATTATAGTTATTTTGATTTGGATAGTTTCAGCAGAGAATAAGAAAACTTCGACATCATACTCTTCGGGTTATTCGAGTTCGCGGGTAACCCTTCGGAGCAGTTACAAAACTATATCATCTTATAGTGAACAGAGAGCTCTTTTTAAAAGAAAGGGGTTTTTTTCTACAGATGATAACCTTTCGGGCAATTTCACTAATGATTTCATAGAAAAGACGATCAGAGGGGATAAGGTAATTGTTGATCGTGCGACAGGACTAATGTGGCATCAGGGAGGTTCTTCCTCATCTGTGATATTTTCAAAAGCGAAAGATTGGATAAGTAGTTTGAATTCGAGAGGCTATGCCGGTTATTATGACTGGAGATTGCCTACCCTTGAGGAAGGAACATCGTTATTGGAGAGTAGCAAGAGGAACGGGGTGTATATCGATCCTGCTTTTGATTCGGAACAGTTTTATATCTGGACAGGAGACAATTACGATTCTAAGAGCGGCTGGATCGTCCGTTTTGATTACGGTGACGTCAACTGGAGTAACTTCAACCACGATTACTATGTCCGTCCGGTAAGGAGTATAAAATAATGGAATTTCCGAATATCCCGGGTTATACGATAGAGAAGGAGTTGGGGCATGGCGGCATGGCAACAGTCTACCTTGCAGTTCAGGAAAACCTAAAGCGGAAAGTTGCTATCAAACTTCTTGAACCTTCATTATTGAAAGACAAGAAATTTGAGAGGAGATTTATTAAAGAAGCTGAGACTTCTGCAAATTTGAGCCATCCTAATATTATAACTGTTTTTGATGTAGGTAAATCCGGGAATTATTTGTACCTGAGCATGGAAAGATTGAGTGATAGTCTGAAGGATAGATTGAAAAAGCAAAAAACAATCGAAAAAGATCAAGCTGTGAATATTGTTATTCAGATAGCCTCCGCTCTTAATTATGCCCATTCTAAAAAAATAATTCACAGAGATATTAAGTCAGATAACATTATGTTCCGAAATGACGGGACACCTGTACTTGTTGACTTTGGTATCGCAAAGGCAATAGATGCTTCCTCCGGATTAACTAAGACCGGTTTCTTTGTAGGAACACCATTGTATATGTCACCCGAACAGATAAAAGGGGAAGATCTTGATGGAAGGTCGGATATTTATTCGCTTGGAGTGCTTTTCTTTGAGATGTTGACGGGGTCTGTTCCGTACAAAGCGAAAGAAACTGTAGCACTAGCTATGAAACATGTTCAGGAGCCGGTTCCCGAGTTGAAGGACAGCCTTCAGCCTTCAGCTCTCAGCCAAAAGCAGAAGATAGGAGTCAGGAGTCAGAAGTCAGAAGAAAATAGAGAGATTTCCCTGAGCTCTGAAGAGATCGATAGATTCCAGGATATTATTAATCGGATGATGGCAAAGGATCCTGGTGACAGGCCGCGGACGGGGATGGAGGTTGTAGAGCTCGTTTCAGCCCACAGCTCACAGCCTTCAGCTTTCAGCCAAGAGCAGAAGCAAGAAGTAAGAATTCAGAAGACAGGAGAAGAGAAAAAATCTTCCGGATCCGGAACATCTTCCCCATCAGGGGGCAGGGATGCCTCAGCTGATACAATAGAAGAAATAACGGGACCGATCTTGAAAAAGTCGGGGAAAAAGAAGAAACTAATAATTATAGGGTTAACTCTAACACTTTTAATTCTTATAATACTAACTGTTTTGATTGTATTCAAAGTAGATAAAAAAGTGATAAATGAGAAAGAGTTCTGGGCGAATATGAGAACTGAAAATAGAATAAGTTCTTACAGAAAATATCTGGAAAAATTCCCGGAAGGTAAGTATGCATCACAGGCAAGATGGTGGATCAATACTTTGAATGCGATAGAAGAATCACGGAAGAAGAAAAAATGATATGTGTGAGCAATCAATGGGAAAAGAAATATTAGTTCATAGCAAAGTTCACAATAGCTTATATTTAAGCTTCTTTTGTATTTACAGGGTCTTCAATTGGAAAAAATAAGACTTATATATAGGTTTTATGTGAGTATGTGTTTTTGTGAATAGTTGGAAAGGAAAATGTATGTACATTATTTACTGAAATTTTGTTTTACCATTAATTTTTTTATATAAAAATAAGGAGGAGTTATATAGTGAAAAGGAGAATTGGGTTCTTTAGTTCAATTGTGGTTGTTTCATTTCTATTACTAAATGGATGTGCTTCTTTTAACAAGAGTCATACAACCAATTTTGCAAATCAGCAGGTTTTGATCCATCAGGGACAAAGCGATGTTGTTGCTTTGAAATTAGAGAAAAAAGCTAAGAAAGGGGGGAGAAACAGTGTACTTTACGCTCTTGAAGCAGGGTATATTTATCTTTTTCAAAAAAATTATGAAAAATCAAAAGAATTATTTGAAGTTGCCCTTACCCGTATTAATAATTATGAAATGAGAGCCAAAGTTACTGCGAGAGGTGTGGGAAGTGGAATTAAAGCGGCATTTGGTAATGACATGGAATTACCTTACAAAGGATTGATGTTTGAGAAAATCATGGTTAATACATTTCAAGCTATAAACTACCTTTTTTTAAAAGACATTGAAGGAGCAAATGTTGAGATTCGTCGGGCTGAATTGAGACAGCAGGAAGCAGTAGATAAGCATCAGAAAGAATTGAAAAAACTTGAAGAAATGAAGGAGAAAAAAAACGTAGATAACAGATCAGTAGATTCTGTATTGAGTAACTATAGTGTGCTGGATGAATATTCGTCAAAAGTGGTTAATTCATTTCAAAATGGTTTTACATATTTCCTCGGAGGGTTGGTTTACGAATTAAATAATTTGAAAAATGATGCTTATATTGATTATAAAAAAAGTTTTAACTTGTATAAAAACAAAGTCACTCTGGAAAAGCTTATTTTACTCGGTAACAAATTGAATATGACAGAAGATATTGGGAAATGGGGAGGACTTTATAAGGAACTTTATCATTCTGATACAGATGAGTTGATTAAATCAAGTAGTGCACTATCGGATTCCGGAGAGGTTATTATTATAAAATTTTCCGGAATGGTACCAAAAAAAATACAACAAAAGTTTTCGTTATGGACTTACAAAAAGAGTTTTAACGTTGCTTTTCCTTTCTATCAGAAAGATGGTTTTTATTATAAAAATGAATATGTTAAACTAAATATAGATGGAAATGATTATGGTGATACCGAGGTTGCGGTTGATTTTATACCAATTGTTACAAAAGCATTAAAAGAGCAGATGCCGGGGATAATTACGAGACAGGCGATCAGACTTGTTGCTAAGAATTTATCTGAGTCCCAGGCAGAGAAACGGGGAGGTCTTTTGGGAGAATTGCTGATGAAAGTCGTTAACAAAGCTACTGAAAGAGCTGATCTTAGAGGATGGTATGAACTTCCGGCAAATATTTCGGTCTTAAGTAAAAAAGTTCCTTCGGGAAATCAAAAGCTGACTTTAGATTTTTATTCGGGTGATTACAAGGATAAGTCCGAGGACATGGATGTATTTGTCAGGAAAGGCGGATGTACAGTAGTTATAATCCAGGATATGAGTGGTAGTACCACTATACATAAATTAGAACTATAGGAGGAATTATGAGAAATAATTTATTTAAAATTTTTATTTTACTTATTGTTATTATTGGTTTGGCAGGATGTGCATCCGGAACCAAAGTGAGATACAAGGATCCGGGTGGTGTTGAAAGAGTTACTGCAAATTTCGGTTCCACTGATCTGCATATGATAACCGAATCAATGGTGGAATCGCTTGTAATGAGTTCTGTTCTTGATGGGCGTCCGGTTGTATTTGTTGATGATGTTATTAACAGGACACACGAACATATTGATACAAAATCAATAACAGATAAGATCAGGACAACTCTTCTCAAGCACGGAAAAGTTAAAATAACCGGAAGGAGTGATATTCCGGAGAGTATTATGAGAGAACAGGATTTTCAAAGATCTAATCTTGCTGATAAAAATACGATAGTAAAAATGGGAAAGTTAGCAGGAGCAAAATATATACTCCATGGAGATATAACTTCAATAGTGAAAAAAAGTGGCAGAACAAAGGATGTCTGGTTTAAGATAACCCTTAATCTGACCAATGTTCAGGATGGACTTATTGAATGGGCAGATGATAAAGAGATAAGAAAAGTAGCCAAAAGAAGGGGCGTAGGCTGGTAGAAATAGGAATTTAATATGAAAATTAAAAATATTTTCTTACTATTATTTGTGTTAGTGATCGGCTTCACTTTCGCAGTGACTCCACAGAGTGAGATTGATAATGAACTGGAGTTTGTTGAAACTAACGATGATGGTGGGTCTATAAACTGGACTACTCAGGCATTGAGAATAAAGGGTAACGGATTTGGACCGGAGAGAATAAAGTCTCTTGGCAGACGAAAAATTCTTGCTAAAAGAGCTGCTAAACTGGATGCATACAGGAATCTTATTGAGGTCATTAAGGGAGTTCATATTACTTCCAATACAACAGTTGAAGATATGATGCTTGAGAGTGATCTGATAAAATCCAAAACAAGCGGAATGTTGAAAGGGATGAAAGTTATTGATGTTTCCTATTCGGATGATGGAGGTTGTGAGATCACTGTTGAGGTCAATATCGGAAAAGATGGAGATTTTCTCCTGACTGCCCTTAACAATAGTGATGTTAAAGTTGTAGACAACTATCCAAAATTTGACTGGGTTGCACTCCGTGATGAACTGGAAAGTACGAAAATTGAACTTGCAAGTGCAAAAAGTGTGATTAAGAAAACAAAAAATAAACTTTATTTTGCAAATCTGAATTTGAGTAGAACGAAGGAGAAACTTAAAGAGGCTAATCTTTCCAAAGCGGATCTTAAATTGACTCTTGAACAGACTGAATTGGAATTGTCTAAAACGAGTTCGGTAATTGATGGGCTGAAAGATAAATTGAATGAAAAGAATCTAAAGTATGCTGTAAATGAGAAAGAACTTCAGATGACCAAGGAATACTTATCAGAAAGGAAAACGGAATTGGCCGGGATTCAGGGTGAGTTGCATAATTATCGGGAAAATTTCCAGAAAGCAAGTATTGACGGTGCAAAATTGCTCGGATATGTAAACAGAATAAAAGAAGTACAAGCAGGTACCGAACAAAAAATGAATTCACTGTACAAGCAGAGTAATGTTGGTACGGATTCAACAGTAATGGGAAGTTATTCAGGGTTGCTGATCGATGTCAGATCATTAAACATTAAACCTGTACTTGCTCCATCAATACTTGATGAGAACAATTCAAAACTTTACGGGATCGGAACGATCCCGGAAGACGTTTCGGGCGGTGCAATAGTTGACTATATCGCAGGTGATCTTAACAAAGCGAAGTTGTACAGTAAGATAGGAAACAATCCTCTTGTTGTAAAGGGGATGAAAATAGTGGATAAGTCCAATGTGATGATCCGGAATGATGATAAAAGTAAGATCCTTGATATTCTGAATCTTCTTAAACAGAAAAAAGTAGCGATACTTTTATAGAAAAATGAGAAAAGTACATTTAGTACTCCTGATGCTGGTCCTGTTTGTAACAGGACTCAGCTCACAGGAGATAATCAGAGTTACTGCAACCGGAAAGTCTTCTCCTTCGATAAAAATATCGTCAAAAGCAAGGATTATGGCACTGAGAGCAGCAAAGGTAGTTGGATACAAACAACTTGCAAAAGCTGCGGGATTAGAGAAATTTGCAAAAGAAGGGACGAAGGAATATTCAGAGATCCAGGCTTTCTTGAGGAATGCAAAAATAGTTGATAAAAAGTTTATCTCGGATCATGAAGTCGAAATAACGATGGAAGTTCCCCTCTCTGATGTAATTGATAAAGCGGTTGATATAAAGAAATACAGGTTCAACAGGAAGCTCTTGAAAAATCTTCAAAAAAAAATTGGAAATATTGAAACAGAGATGTCCAATCTGGGGGATGAACTTGCCAAGTTGAAGAATTTACTGGCAAAACTTGAGGAGATCGCAGAATGAAAATATTTAAAATTTTGGTAATTATACTTCTTCTGACCTTTTTTATTCAGGGGGAAGAGAGGGTGATCACAGCTGAAGGTAACGCAAGCGGGAGTGGCGAAAGTGCAAAAGAGAAAGCGATAGAAGATGCATTGCGAAATGCAATTGAGATCGGATATGGAGTATTCATCGATTCGGCAACCCTTGTTGAGAATGCAGCACTTATCAGTGACGATACTATCAGTCAAACAAAAGGATTTATTAAATCCTATGATGTTATTGACGGTTCAGTTGAGAATGATATTACTTCCGTTAAAGTTAAGGCAGTAATATCTATGGATAAGATCTGGGAAAGTGATTCCCTCCTGCTACTGCTTAAACGGATGGGTGCACCCAGGTTCATTATTCTTTCAAGTGAATCGGCAAATGGAGGACAGATAGCGGAAGATCCTGCTTTACAAAAAATGACAGAGCTTCTTGTAAAGAGGGGTTTCACACTTGTTAATGCTATAAATGTAAATGATCTGTCTTTTGATCAGAGGAAAAAATATGTATCAGATCTAAACTCTTCGTTGAAGTTTGCACAAAAGTTTGATGCCGAAATAATTGTTTTGCTTGATGCACAGGCAACTTTTGAAAAAAAGGCTATGTTATACGGAAAAGAGATGATATATTTTAACGGAATAGTTAAATCAAAGGTTGTTAGGATCGATTCAGGGATCATTGTTTCATCTTCTGCGGGGAAATCTATAAGAGGTGGGACCACTCCAGAGGAAGCAATATTTGATACTATCCAATTTGCGGCGGAAGATTCATCAGATAACCTGATCCGTGGTGTTCTAAAATCATGGGCGGATATGTTGAACATGGGTAGGTTCATCGAAGTGGTCATTAAGAATATATCTGTTTCTGAACTTACAGGTATTATTGATGCAATCAGTAGTGTTGATGGTGTTTCCCAGGTGAATCAGAGAAGTTATTCAAACAGAACAGCTTACCTTGAAGTGAAATCAAAGCATAAAGCTATGTATCTTGCCGGGAGTTTTGAAAGTATTTATGGAAAGAAACTGGAAGTTCTTAATTTTACCTCAAATAAAATTGTTTTAAAGAAAAAGTAAAAAAGTTTTAACTGTATAAGCAAATGAGAAATTTCTTGTTAGTTCTGTTTATTTTTATATCTTTTTCTCTGCTTCATGGCAGTATTGATATAATAAACATTATCTCTTCACCTAAAAGTTATGTGAACAGGCAGGTAAATGTTTCAGGTACAGTAACAAAATTAATTCAAAAAAATAGTAATTCATCCAGATATTATTATGTAAGAGGAAATCTCGGAGGAGTTGTTTTAGTCTATGCACCCGGGAGGGTAATTCTTGAGGAAGGCAGGAACTATGATATTTATGGAATTGTCGGATATAATGTCAATTATAACGAGCCATTTATTATTGTTTCAACTTTCTCGTCACGAACCGGAAATTCAAACCCAGTAAGTCATGGAGTGATTGCAAATACAAATAATCAATCGACTAATAATAATTATAATACGCAGAGTAATTCAGAACCGGAACCAGAAATTGCAGATGATAGTATTACCTCATTTCTGAAAAATTCACGAATCTCTGAGTATCTTCTGGATCAGATCGGGACCCAAATCATTAGGATAATCCATTTCACTTGTTCTCATTCATCAACTAGGGTTATTAACAGAAGAGGGAATGATATGATCTTTGAAACATTGTATAAAGGATTACTGAAAAGGCACAAACTTGTATGGAAAATAGTACTGAGCGATTCGACGATCATATCTGACTTCAGCTTCTTAAGTGACACGAATTCTTTTCCCAGTGCACGATTTGTAAATCAGGTTAAAGATAAGGTGGTTGAAATAATTAAAAGTAGTTTTTCATAGGAATAAAACTTCAAAATAAAAACTTGACCTGTTTATAAAAGTTTGTTTATTTCACACGAATACCGAATGGAGCAAGAGCCAATCCTGCAAGTTTGATGTGTTGTTTTGCGAATGGGATTCCGATAATTGTAATCCCAAGTACAATTGCCCATAACAGATGGTGAAGTGCTATCCAGATGCCTCCGATAAAAAACCATATGATATTCATGAAAACTGAGATACAACCTGTTCCTGCGCTCTTATGTTCCGTCTCTTTCCCGAAGGGCCACAATGCTAACCCTGCCAGTTTGAATACCTGAAGACCAAATGGAATTCCGATTATTGTAAAACACAAGACTAAACCTGATATCAGATAATGAATAAAAAGAAAAAATCCTCCGAAAACCAACCAAATGACATTGCCCAATGTTGACATTAGCCCCTCCGTAATCACAAAAGATAATAATATCCTTAAATATTTTAAATGCAATATTTTTTCTATATTAATTCAATTATAATCACATACTATGTCCTATGAACCACTATGAACCTGATTTTTAAAAAAATGTGAACTTGTTTTTTTGTGTTACTTTTTTTTAATTAATACTATATACTTTCAGTGATGAAATATTTGATGTACTATTCGGATGGGTTCATTAAAAAATTCCCTTTAGATAAACCTGAAATTACACTTGGTTATAATGAGGATAACGATTTCTCGGTCAATAATGAATTAATATCAGGGCATCATCTGAAAATCATCGTGGAAGACCAATTCATTAAAATAATCGATCTCGATTCAACAAATGGTACGTATTATTCAGGTGGAAAAGTTAAAGAATCTATTGTGAAGGTAGGGGAATCTTTCTCTGTGGGATGTGTTGAGTTCATACTGAAGCAAGGTGATATGGATGAGTTTAAAACTGCAGATGAACTTATACCTATATTTAATAAAATAAAAGAAGAAAATGAGATCAAGATCAAGAAGAGGAAGACGAAGTACATAAAAAATATTTATGAAGAGGTTTTAAAACAAATTCTTAAGGTTGGAATAAAAAAAGAGAGTATCAATGATCTTCTGCTCGAAGTTTCAAACCATCTCTCGAATTTTTCTGAATTCGGGAGCATCTTTATTGTCAGTAATGATAAGAAAGGTTGCAATTTTCATATGTCGATCAAAAACAGAAATGTGAGTTATGATGATGTTGAAAAACTTATGGAAATATTCCCGGATATTCTTGATTCAAGTATAAAAAAGGGGAAAATTCCTGAAAATAGAGATATCTTTTATTCATTCCCGTTTTATCTGAAGGATACGAAGGCCGTTCTGATCTATATTCCCGAAAGAAAAGGAAGTGCAGAACAAAAGGTTCTAAATTTTCTTTTAACATTAACAAAAGAGATCGAGTTGTTCTCCGGAATGATTAAGGAGAGAAGTTATTTGGACGGTAATGAAGAAGTTATGGTCAGAAATGGAAGTATCATGGGCAGTAGTAAAGTAATAAAAAGCCTGATAAAGCAAACTGAAAAGATCGCCCGGAGTAATCTTTTTATTCTGATCCAAGGTGAGAGCGGGACTGGGAAAGAGTTGTTTGCCAGACTTATTCATGACAGATCAAACAGAAAAAAGGAGAGATTTGTAGCCATAAATTGCGCTGCGATCCCTGAACAACTGCTTGAGGCAGAATTTTTCGGCTATGAAAAAGGGGCGTTTACAGGAGCTTATGCAAAAAAAATAGGGAAATTTGAAGTAGCATGCGGTGGAACATTGATCCTTGATGAGATCGGGGATATGCCTATTTCACTTCAGGCAAGGCTTTTAAGGGCTTTGCAGGAGAATGAATTCTATCGTCTTGGCGGAACAGTCCCGGTTAAAGTTGATCTGAGGATCATATCCCTGACCAACAAGAACCTTATGGAACTTCTTGAGTCCGGGGAATTCAGGGAAGATCTTTATTACAGACTTGTTCATCACACTATAGAAATCCCCCCACTTCGGGAGAGGCCGGAGGATGTTCCTGTTCTAATAAACTATTTCGCCGGAGGATTTGCCAGAAAAGCAGGGAAAAATTTCAGAGGTTTTTCGGTTAAGGCCCAAAAAGCACTTCTCGGTTATAACTGGCCGGGGAATATCAGGCAGTTGAAGAATGAAGTGAACAGAATAATAAATCTCACAGATAATAAAGAACTGATAAGTTTTGATATTCTTTCAAATGATATAAAAGAGTTTTATAAAAACAGGAAAAATATTAAACGGTATAAAAAGGAAAAGAGGAAAGAATCGGAAACAGAACTTGTCATCAGGATCCTTGAAGAAAATAACTGGAATAAAACCCATGCGGCAAAAGAGTTGGGGATGACCTACAGGGGTCTTCATAAAAAAATGAAAAGACTTAACATTACAAAAGAGAACAGTATCTGATAAGAAGTGATAAGAGAAACACGGAAACTTACAAAACGGACTTCGGAGATCAGTAAATTCCATATCA
>CAYNUG010000052.1:0-13308 GCA_964400545.1 uncultured Clostridia bacterium
CCTACAGACTGCCGAAGGCTGTGGGCTGAAAGCTGAAGGCTATAATCTCCTTCTGACTTCTTAACGCTGTGAGCTCTTCTCTCTTTAATCTTATCCCGTTATCTGTTATATTCTCTCTTATGAAGATAGGATTTGATCTCCGCCCTTTTCTCTCCGGTGAAACTGGTGTCGGCGTGTACATGAAGAACCTCCTCTTCGCAATGGCAAAAATAGAAAGGAACGATAAATTCTTTCTGTTCTCTTCATCGTTTAAAGAAAGATTCCCGAAAGAAAAAATTCCAAAGTTTAAAAACATGAAATTCCGGGATATGAGAATTCCGGTATCAATGTTGAACTTTTTCTGGTTCCGGTTATCCTTTCCTCCCCTCGGTTCATTCTTTGGAGAAAAACTCGATATAACACACTCTCCAGGACCCATGATCCTGCCGGGAGGCAAAAAAAAGATCATTACTGTTCATGATCTCTCATTTATCGATGAGCCTGATCTTGTAATGCCCGAAGCGGTCAAATATTATTCCGGAAAAATCGGAAGATCAATAGAAAAAGCAGATGCCGTGATTGCAGTATCGGAATTTACAAGGTCAAGAATTGGAGAGGTCTTCGGAAAGAACGCATATGATAAAACCACGGTGATCTACCATGGATCAGGTCTTGAGGGAATGAAAGAAAAGAAAACATCTTTTAAGATTCCCGAAAAATACTTTTTATTTACCGGAACAATTGAACCCAGAAAAAATCTGACAACTTTTATTAAAGCATTTTCACTGTCAAAGAAAAACTTGAACGGGGTCAAGATAGTATTGGCAGGTAGAGAGGGAACGCATACTGCCGAGGTCAAGGATCTCATTTCGAAATTAGATCTTGATAACGAAATAATCATAACCGGCTATCTTTCCGGAGAAGAATTAAAATACTTGTACTCAAGAGCGATCGCTCTTGTATTTCCTTCCCGTTATGAAGGATTCGGTCTGCCGATCCTTGAAGCAGCCGCATCGGGAGTGCCTTCAATTGTTTCCGATCTGGAGGTTTTCAGAGAAATATATAAAGATTATCCGGTATACTTTGATAAAGATGATCCAAAAGAATTGTCTGATACACTGATCCGTTTTTGCAAAGATAATGAACTTCAGAAAAGAAAGAAAAAGAAAGCAATTGAAACCGTAAAAGATCTCGTTTGGGAAAAAGCGGCGGAACAAACCTTAAAACTGTATAATAAGATAAACAAATGAAAATTGCTGTTGACGGATATGAACTCAACTCTTCCTTTACGGGAATCGGCAGATTCCTTCTGAACCTCCTTACATCTCTCTCGCAGATAGACAAAGAAAATTCCTACACTCTGTTCCTTAAAGAAAAATACGATCTCCCCGAAAATTCTTCCAACATCAGAACCATAGTGCTGAAATCAGAAAAATCCCATACAAGGTGGCAGAATTCAGACCTCAGAAAAGCATTGAACCGAGGGGATTTCGACCTGTTCTTCTCCCCCAACCACTCCCTGCCGTTGTTTTACAAAGGTCTTTCTCTGATGACAATTCCGGATGTGTCATGGAAGGGCGTCCCTGGTGATTTTTCATTTAAAGAGAGAACCGTAAGAGATCTTAAAACAAGGTTAAGTATAAAAAAAAGTCCTTTGATATTTACAATATCCGGGTTTTCAAAGAAGGAAATAATAAAGTATTATAATGTCTCTTCCGAAAAGATAGTCCCAGTCCATCTCGGTATAGAAAACAAGTTCCGGAGAAGTACAAATAAAGATATTGCTAAATTTAGAGAAAAATACAAACTCGGGTCATCTCACCTGATCGGATTTCTCGGAAGCATGTTCGAAAGGAGACACATAAATGAATTGATAAGTGCCTATAATGAATTAAAAAGAGAAATTGACGTCAAATTGATCCTGGCAGGAGAAAATCACTACAAAAATGGGCCCTCGGGGCTAAATGATCCTGAAATAATTTACTTACAAAGACTACCGGAAGAAGAGATGAACAATTTCTATTCTTCTCTTGACCTGTTCGTTTACCTTTCAGAATATGAAGGTTTCGGATTCCCTCCTCTCGAAGCACTTAGCTGCGGAACCCCTCCTCTTCTTTTGAACTCCTCATCCCTGAGCGAGGTATATAAGAATACGGCTTTTTTTGTTGAGGATACATCACCTTCAGAATTGAACAAAAAGATCAAAGATATTCTTGATAACGGAGAAGAGCAAGCCGGAAAATTTCTGGAAAATTTCAAATCTGAAAAAGAATATTTTTCATGGGAAAGAACTGCCGGAGAATTTCTTAAGCATTTCAATAGTTTTAAAAAAGTGGAGAAATAATGAAAAAAATAGATCTCAGAGAGCTTTCTTCGATCTCATCCGCGGATCGGGCATTCCTTTCCGTATACATTGCAGGGAAAAGTACAAATGAAGTTCTGGAAAAAGCTCTGAATATTAAGAAAAAAATACTAAAAAAAGGGACAGATGAATTTGAATATTTTTCTGAAAATCAAAAAATGATCTTGAATGATCTGAAGAAGAATCCCGTTAAGAACGGAGATCATGCTATATTCTGTTGTTGGGCTCTGGATTATTATAAAAGATACGAAATTCAACTCCCTGTTGACGATCTGATCAGAATTGATTCATCGCCATATATTCTTCCTCTCGCAATAATGGAAGATGAATACGAAAATTATCTTGTTATAGCCGCGACGAACGAAAGAACCAGAATGTATCTCGTATCCGGCATGAAAACGGTTTCCGAGGATGATATCACCGGAAATATCAAGAATCATGTAAAAGTGGGAGGATGGTCACAGCAAAGGTATGAAAGAAGACGAGACAAGGAATTCTCGGAATATATAAAAAACATAATAGACAAGATAAGGGAACTGAAAAAAGAGATCGAGTTCCGCCGTATAGTAATTGTCGGTTCTAAAGAAACAATAAGGGAATTACAGAGTTCACTTCCGGATGATCTGAAGAAAAATATTGCAGGTGAAAAAGCCCTTGATCTTAAGAAGAGTGAAAGTTCGGTAAATGAAGAGATATTCAACCTCCTCTGGGAGGAAGAGAGAAGAACAGAGAAAGAACTCTGGGAACAGACAAAGAACCGTTATCTCCGGGGGGAATTGGGCGTGGCCGGAGCTGAAGATGTCCTTTATTTTTCAAAAAGAAGCAGAGTAGATAGTGTCATAGTCAATAAAAACTCCGGGCTCAAAGGGATCAGATGCAGAGATTGTGAAGAATTATCTGCCGGTGAACAGGACAAATGCCCTAAGTGCGGATCATCTTCAACATTCGAGATCGATCTTGTCAATGAGATAACAGAGCTTCTTAAACTCTCCGGGGGTGAAATTGAATTTGCCGAAGATATCGCAGAACTTAAAGAAGTCGGAGATATTGCTGCTATTTTGAGATATTAATTTGCCTTCGGGAACATACAATGAACATATCTTCAGATCGAGTCATTATTGTTGACATCAAAAAAAAAACCTCATATAGTTAAAGAAAATGGTCCGGGCTATTGCTTACTGCCGGGACCGGGACCTATGAACAAAGGAGACAAAAATAATTTGAAATGAAGATCACAAAACCTTTTACGGGATTAGTAGCATTTGCAGTAATATTATTTTCAATGCCGTTAGGACACGCTTTTATGATCCTGATGGAAAAAAGCTTCGGTCATGATCATATTTACTTCGCTGCTCTTTTTCTTGGTTTCCTGGGATTGTTCATGCTGATACTTGGTGTGATCTCTTCAAGCGAAAGCAAGGCCACATTCCTCGGCTTTTTCGGAGGTTTATTTATCTGGACCGGCTGGATAGAATTTGCTTATGTTTATTATGCAAGCAGGTATGGAGTGGCACCACTCATTTCAAACGGAGAAATTGTCACAAAGCCCGAGTATCTGATAATGCCATCATCTATCGGTTTCTGGGCTGTCATGATGATCTATTACTTTTTCGGGACAAAAACAGGTTGCAAATTTTTCAACTGGCTTCAAAAGAAATTAAAATTCTCGAATGTTACAGATCTCAAACCTGCAAAAAGAAACATAACAATGACAATATTTTTAGAGTTGATCGCTCTGTTATGGACATTTTATCTTGTCTTGCTTTTTCTTTACGATAAAAATTTCGTTGGTGAAAAACATTTGCTTACTTACATTGTGGCATTCGGATCATTATTCTGGTCCCTGTATTTATTTTCTAAACTTATTAAGATCACAAAAACAACCTATGCTGTAAAATATGCGCTCCCGACCGTGATCATTTTCTGGAATTTTGTTGAAATTTTAGGCCGGTGGGGATTTTTCAAGGAGATATGGATAGAACCCGGGAAATACTGGATTGAAATGGTATTGATCTTAAGTGTCTTTATTATTCTTGTTTTTGTGGCTTCCTTTGAGAAAAGGAAGAACAGAACACCCTGAAGTCAGGCTGTATAACCTGCCTGTATTTATTTGAAAACAGTTTTTATAAATGTTAGAATTTCCCCTTATGAATGAGGAAAAGGCCACTTTTATCCGAAATACACTTGAGGCTCTGGAAGAGAAAAGATCAGGAATAAAAAATATAGAGAAACTTGCGGGTAAAAAAATAGACCGGAAATTTCATCTGGACCTCAATGATCTGACCCCCTCCGAACTCGATTTTGAAATGGGGAGAAGAGTTTCCAACCTCAGAGAAAATGCAGACCCCCGTGTATATCTGAATCTCAAACCGGGAAGGAGCAGGATAAAAAAGATATTTATGATGATCCCGTTCTTTTTTAGAATTATATTTTTGAAACCTGTAGCAATTATCAGGGATTTCATTTTTTTCAACAACGCAATGATAGTAAGAATGAGAAATTCAGAAGCAAGAATTACTGAACTTGAAAACAAAATATACTCTTCTCCTGATCCGGCATGGCCTGATACAGGAACGGAAGAAAAAGGCGAATGATTTGAAACGGAAGATCTCAGATAATATCAAAACGGTGACCAAAAAGAATAGTGGGAAATTCCATATTGTCTCCGCTGATATTATCAAAACCCTCGAGACAAGCGGACTTGAGAGCATAGAGGAGTTCAAAAACAGCCTCAACGATACTATATCCATTATTACAGCTGAATATGGCATACAGAATAGTGTAAATTTTCTCAGGCACTACGAGATCATCATGGGAAAGAGGAAACCATCACTTGCAATATATGACCATGCTTTCCATTTCATCGGAGGAGCACAAAAATACGGACTCACATTAGCAAAAGCACTTGAGGATAATTTTGACATCACTATCATATCCAACAGGGATGTCACTCATGAAGATTTTTTAAACTGGTACGGTTTAGATCTGAAAAAAGCCAAAATAAAAATTGTCAGAATTCCCTATTTTGAAGAGAGGAATACGTCGCATATTGATCCCCACAGAGTGATAAAAGGGGTAAAGAATCCGTTTCATATAATCAGTAGAGAGAGCGGTAACTACGATATATTTGTTAACAACGGTATGCTTGAAATGATCTACCCCCTCTCCCTGATCTCGGTCATGATCTGCCACTTTCCGGAGAGAAGACCTCAGAGTTACTTCTATTCCGATGAATATACTTATACTATCTATAATAGTAAGTATACTGCTGACTGGATAAAAAAGAGATGGAAATATACTCCCCACAAGCATATTTATCCCCCTGTAGATATGGAAGTTTATGAACCGGGACAGAAAAAAGAACAACTTATCTTATCCGTTGCCAGGATGGAGGAGGGCGGGACAAAGAAACAGAAAGAAATGGCCTCAGCATTTATTGATCTCAAAAAGAGATTCCCGGCTATTGCATCAGGATGGAAACTTATAATCGCAGGTGGCAGTACGGGTGTCAATACTTATATTCCCCAACTAAAAGAGATCATAGAAAGAGAGAATGATAATTCCATCGAATTGAAGATCAACATCTCAGGTAACGAACTTAAATCTCTATATAAAAGGGCATCGATCTTCTGGCATCTTTGCGGTCTCGGAGAGAACGATCCTGCCAGGGTTGAACATTTCGGAATGACCATAGGTGAAGCAATGCAGAACAGACTTGCTCCGATCGTATTTGATGGAGGCGGACAGAAGGAAATAGTTGAACATGGTATCTCGGGATACAGAATTTCTTCTTTGAACGGACTTATAGTATATACAAAAAAAATTATGGAAAATAAAGATCTCCGAAATACCATGGGAGAAAAAGCTTACTCTGGCAGTCTCAGGTTCAACAAAAAAAGATTTTCAGAGGAAGTAAAAAGTTTTTTTGATGATATTATTCCCGGTATTTAAAGAAAAATCTTGACAAAACTGTCAAAAAAAATAAAATCAATACTTCAGGAGGGAAAATGAAGCGAGAGTTATTATCCGGAAACGAAGCTATCGCAAGAGGCGCTTATGAAGCCGGAATCACATTTGCATCCGCTTACCCCGGAACTCCCAGTACAGAAATACTGGAAAATGTGGTTAAGTATAAAGATGATATACAGTGTCAATGGGGAGCAAATGAGAAAACTGCTTTTGAGGAAGCAATGGGAGCAACTTTTACAGGCGCCAGATCGCTCGTTGCAATGAAGCATGTGGGACTTAATGTTGCCGCAGATCCTCTTTTTTCCTCCAGTTACCTTGGAGCTTCAGGCGGATTCGTTATCGTTTCCGCAGATGACCCGGGGATGCACTCTTCACAGAACGAACAGGATAACAGGAACTATGCAATAGCAGCGAAAATGCCCGTACTCGAGCCCTCCGATTCTCAGGAAGCCAAAGATCTCGTTGTCGAGGGAATAAAGATCAGTGAAAGATTTAACACACCTGTAATTCTCAGATCTACAACCAGAATATCCCATTCAAGATCTGCAGTTGAAACCGGAGAAAGAGAGACACCCCCGGAAGTCAGTTATGAAAAAGATTTTTCAAAGACAATGCTGCTTCCCGTTATAGCCAGAAAGAAACACATATTGGTGGAAGAGAGGCTAAAAAAGATAAAGGAATTCAGTGATGAGTTCAAATACAATTATATCATTGAGGGAAAATCAAGAATTGGTGTTATAGCTTCAGGAATTGCATTCCAGAACGGAAGAGAAGTCTTTAAAGATGACTGGTTCCTAAAGGTTACGATGCCCTACCCCTTTCCTGAGAAACTGTATAAGGAATTTGCAGGAAAAGTTGATAAGATCTACGTTCTTGAAGAAAATGATCCGATCATGGAAAATTTTGCAAGATTTATAACACCGGATAAAGAAATTATCGGAAAAAATGTTTTCCCGTTAACAGGTGAAATGACAGAGGATGTTATCCTTCACTCTCTCGGGAAAAAGGATCTGACCCCTGAATTTGATACAGATCAGATTCCAAAGCGTCCTCCATCTCTTTGTCCCGGATGTCCTCATACAGCAACATTTTATAATTTGAATTTACAAAAAGTTACCGTAACAGGAGATATCGGTTGTTATACTCTGGGAGGATTACCCCCTCTGAATGCAATGGATACTACAATTGATATGGGTGCATCCATTACCGCAATGCTGGGAATGGAAAAAGCAATGGCAAAAGCAGGAAAAAAGTTGAAGCAAGCTGCTGTTATCGGGGATTCGACCTTCTTCCATTCCGGAATAACCGGACTCCTTGATCTCATTTATAATGATAGTAAAGGTACATTGATAATTCTTGATAACTCAATAACAGCCATGACCGGACATCAGGATAATCCCGGTACCGGTAAAACTCTGATGGGTGAAAAAGCTCCAATTGTTGACATACTAAAACTCGTCAGGGATGGATTGGGAGTAAAACATTCATTTGAAATAGACGGATATGATGTTAAGGGAATAAGATCTTTATTACGTGAGGAATTAAAAAGAGAAGCACTCTCAGTGATAGTTGTTAAGAGGCCTTGTGCTCTTCTTTTCAGAAAATCGAACTGGTCTCCCACGATCGTAGATCCGGATAAATGTGTGAAATGTGACCTGTGTCTCAGACTCGGTTGCCCTGCTATTACTTCAAAAGATGATAAAGCTTTTATCGTATCAAGTCTCTGTACCGGTTGCTCTGTTTGTATTCAGGTATGCCCTCATGATGCAATGCATTATGAGAATGAAGATGAAATGCATATCAGAGATGCTAACCTTGCAGATTTTCTTAAAGGGGGAAAATAATGAAAACCGTAATCATAGCAGGAGTAGGTGGACAAGGTGTCCTTACGGCAAGTAATCTCTTATCGGATGTGCTCCTTGAAGCAGGATATAATGTAAAAAAGAGTGAAGTTCACGGGATGAGTCAGAGAGGCGGAGATGTGATTGCAACTATCAAATATGGCAAAGAGGTATTTTCTCCTCTTCCGTCTTTGCGTAATACCGATTTTATACTCGCTTTCGAAAAACTTGAAGGATTGCGAAATATCAACTTCCTTAAGAAAAATGGCGTAATGATAGTAAATAATTTTGTATGGGAACCTCTTCCCGTCGCATCAGGTACAGTTGAATATCCCGGAGATGTTGAGGAAAATCTTGAAAAGTTCTCATCGGAATTGATCCTTATTCCCGCCACTGATATTGCAATAGAATTGGGTAATGTCAAAACTACAAATGTCATTCTTATCGGTGTATTGGCATCAAAGATGGATATAGAGAAAGAAACTTGGATCAATGTTGTAAGAAGAAAAGTTCCCCCCAAATCAGTTGATGTGAATATTTCCGCTTTTGAGAAAGGGTTTACATTCGGAGAATAAATAGGAATCCGGAACAACACCCCGGTGATCTGAAAAAAAGGAAATAGTTTAGAAATTTAATTAAATAAAGTTAAAAAAATTATTTTGTTGACAACCATATTTTTATGTGATAATTATTTTACATAGGATGTATCAGGATAAAAAAGATGCCAATTTATGAATACAAATGTGAAGAATGCGGCGAAACTTTTGACGTTCTTCAGAAGTTTAATTCAGAACCTGTAAAAGAATGTAAATACTGTGGCGGAAAAGTTAAAAAACTTATTTCATCCTCTTCTTTTCAATTTAAAGGAAGTGGATGGTATGTTACAGACTATAAGAAATCAAAAACAGAAAAAAGAACAAGTAATAGTTCAGTATCAAGTAATAAAGAAGTAAAAGAAGATAAAAAAACTGCAACAAAAGGAAAACAAAAAAGTGTTGCATAAAAATTGCCTTTCCATCTCTCCCCCCTTAATATAAATACATATCTCCCACCTAAACAGATCAGGCCCTCCGCTAAACGGAGGGCCCCTGCCTGTTCTGTCAATTGTTTGATAATCCATTAATTGACAGAGAAGTGATAAAGTGAGAAAATCAGAGGGATGCATTCCCAAAGGAGCATGTATGTCTGACGATCAAAAAAAACCGATATCAAAAAAACTTCTTGAGATTCTTGCTTGCCCTGTCTGTAAGGGATCCGTAAATATATTTCCTGTCAGCAAAAGTGAATCCGGACTTAAATGTTCAAAATGTGGAAGAGTATATCCGATCCGTGACGGTATACCAGTGATGCTCGAATCTGAAATTCTTTCTGATGGAATCAACATCGATAAATGAGATCATTCACGGGATTGAAAACAGAGGACAGTTTTTTCGAAAAGATATCTTTTATTCTTATCCTTGTATTCCTTTTCTCGATTAATTTTTCGATAGCATTCTGCTACATCACCTTCTTTGTACTTTTTATCACCACAACCGTTTCTTATTTTCAAAGTGAACGCAAAATATCTTTCCCCCCATATTTCAAATATTTGATCGCCTTTTCAATTCTGACTCTGCTATCCACTCTTTTCTCGATCGATAAAACAGCCAGTTTAAAGGATAATAAGGAATTGTTCATATATTTGTTGATCCCGGTATTTCTTTTAATAATAAAGAGAGCTTCGATGGTTCGATCTGCTATATATACTATTCTGTACTCAGCCGTAATTTCATCAGTAGTCGGTATACTGATCTCTATCAGATCCGGAATTTCGCTTCAGCATCGTCTAAAGGGATTCAGTTCACACTGGATGACATATTCGGGACTTCTCATGATAGTTTTTGTCTTCTTTTCGGTATACAATATTTATGAAAAGAAGAAAAAGAAAAAAATACTGAATTTTGTTCTTATGATTCCTGTCATTATATCAATCCTGCTTTCCCTTACAAGATCGTCATGGTTAGGTGTTTTTATTTCGCTCGGGATTTTCTTTATCTATTTTTTCAGAAAACATCCTGATATCCTCATCTTCTCCGCCCTGACCCTGTCACTCATTTTTTTACTCCTTCCAAATTCGATCAGATCCAGAGCTTTTTCGATCTTTGATATTAATAACGTAACCAACAAGGACAGGATCTATATGGCTTATACAACACTGCAGATAGTAAAAACTTACCCCGTGACAGGTGTCGGTTCTGATAATGTAAAAAAAATATACCCTAAATACAGACACAGGAATGCAACAAAAAATAATCCTCACCTTCATAATAATTTTTTTCAGATAGCTGCAGAAAGGGGTTTACCCACACTTATCTTTTTCACGATCTTCTTCATTTCCATATTCAAAGGATTGGTCATTAAGATCAGAAACGGGACAATATTTGAGAGAAGAGTTTCCGTTGCCGTACTATTCATGGTCATAGCATTTCTTACAGCGGGAATGTTTGAATACAACTTCGGAGATACAGAGATAAAATTTCTGTTCTTTTTCCTCATCTCCATCCCCTATCTGGATATCTATCAATACGAGAAACCTTAAAGATAATCCGGGACATTTTTTCAGGTAAGTCGATTTTTATTGCAATTTTATTTTTTCTTCATTATTATTTATGGATGAAGGCCCTGAATTTACAGGATTGCAGAAGGATGCCGCTCAGAATTTTCTTTTTTCTGATATTTTTATCGATAATAATTCCGTTAAACATTTTTTCTCTCGACCCGTCAAAAAAAGTATATGACTATCCCATATCAAATTGGAATGTGGATGACGGACTCCCCCAGAATTCTGTAATGTCCATCATTCAGACAAAGGACAAATATATATGGCTTGGTACAGAGAGGGGACTTGCAAGATTCGATGGTGTTAATTTCACTTTGTATAATTCGTCCGAACATAAGAATATCAGGAACAATAGAACCATTGCGATCCTTGAAGACAAAAGTGGGGCCTTATACTCCGGAAGCCGTGGAGGAGGACTAAACAGGATCAGGAACGGAGTAATAGAATGTTTCCTTAAAAAAGACGGATTGAAGGATAATTTTGTACTCTCTCTCCTTGAAGATTCAAAAGGAACGATCTGGATAGGAACTTTTAACGGACTATCCAGAATTGATAAAAACGGAAATCTTTCTGTTTTTGATCCCGGTGGGAAATTTAAAAATAAGATCATCATAACTTTGGCAGAAACTCCGGACGGAAGAATATGGGCAGGGACCTATAAAAACGGTATCCTTTCTATTTCTGGAAAAATCATCAATGAGTATAAATTAAGTGAAGATAAAACCGTCGAACCCACAGTTAGAGCTTTTCTGGTAGATCATGAAGAAAGACTCTGGGCCGGAACAAACGGCAAAGGTCTTGTTTACTATTCCGATGATACATTTATTCCATATGAGAATAATTCTCAAATTTCGGAACAAACTATTTTTTCATTGTATGAGGACAGAAATAACAATATGTGGATCGGAACTACAAACGGCTTAAACAGACTTACAAACGGAAAAATATCACAATGGAATAATGAAAGTTTAATGTCAAAAATAATTGTCAAATCAATTTTCGAAGATTATGAGGGAAATCTTTGGATAGGTTCAAACACTTTGGGTCTGTTCAGGATCCAAAATGGAATATTTGATTCTCTCTCTTTCAAAGACGGGTTAAGTGCAGATAATATCACTTGTGTTTTTGAAGACAGCACCGGAGGGATCTGGATCGGAACGGACGGAAAAGGTCTTAATCATATGAGATCGTTAAATGACAGAACGATCAGCATATTGACTACAAAACAGGGAATAAACAGTAATTTCGTTTACTCTGTTACCGAAGACCTGCAAGGAATGATATGGATCGGTACAAGTTCAGGAATAACAGTTCTGGACAGGACCACACATTCTGTGAAATCACTTATGAAAGGTTTGGACAAACTCCCTAACGATATGGTAAATGTCCTCTATACCGGAAGTGATGGTTCTATCTGGGTAGGAACTTCAGGTGGGGGTCTGGTACACTTTTCCGAACATGATACAGAAACCTATTCTAAAGAAAACGGGCTCTCGAATAACTTTGTCCATTCAATATACGAAGATAAAGAAGGAAGCATCTGGGTTGGTACTTACGGGGGAGGCGTTGATAAGATAACAAACGGAATAATATCCAACTATAACACTGATTCCGGACTTTCCAATAATTTTATTTTTTCCATTACAGGTGATAACGAGAATAACATATGGCTCGGAACCGGAGGTGGGATAAACAGGATACACAAAGGTATTGTATTTCCAATCAACTGTAAAGCACCAATGTTCTCCGATACTATCTACAACATCTTTATCTCTGACAATAATGATCTCTGGCTTACCTCAAATGTAGGTCTTTTCCATATAAAAAGATCACACATTGACAAATACTTTAAAGGAGAGTTCAAGAGCATCCCTTATCAACTATTAAATTCCAGAGACGGGCTCAACAGCGATGAATGCAGAGGCGGGATACAACCTGCAGGATGGAAATCATTGGCAGACAACCTGTTCATTCCAACCACAAAAGGTGTATCAATTCTTGATACTAAAAAACAATTTCACAATGATCTGCCACCCCCTGTCTATCTGGAACATATCGAATCCGATTATCCATATAAAATGGAAAATGGTAAAGCAATCTTCCCGGGAAACACAAAGAAGATCGACTTTAAATTCACTGCACTAAATTTTATTGCCCCTGAAAAGATTAGATTTAAAGTAAAAATGGAGGGCTTTGATGACGATTGGTCGGAAATGAGTGACAAGAGAAACAGATCAATATCATATACTAACCTTTCAGCTGGAGAATATAATTTCAGGATCATCGCTGCAAACAGCGATGGCGAATGGAATAAAGCAGGCGTTTCTTTTAGTTTCAGTATCCGGTCACTCTTTTATCAATCCGCATTATTCTACTCATTAATAGGTTTCATACTCTTAATGCTGTTTATTTACATCTATATACTAAGGATCAGAAATATCGGGAAAAAAGAATCTGAATTGAAGATAATAGTCGATGAACGGACAAAAGAACTAAGATCATCGAATTTGAGACTTACCGAAGCAAATGAGCAGAAAAGTGAACTTTTGAGCATGGCA
>CAYNUG010000053.1:0-13302 GCA_964400545.1 uncultured Clostridia bacterium
TCCTTTTCTCCTGGTTGACAGGGTCATAAAGATAGTGGAACCTGATTTCATACAAGGTTATAAAAATATCTCGGTAAATGAGGCCCTGTTTCAGGGTCACTTCCCGAGCAATCCGGTTTTCCCCGGTGTTCTTATAATGGAAGCTCTTGCTCAACTTGGGGCTATAATGATGCTGAGACAATTCCCCAAGGAAAAAAGGATGGCTTATTTTACGGGGATCGATAAAGCAAAATTCAGAAGAATTGTCAGACCGGGTGACCGTCTTGATCTTGAGATGAAACTAGTTCGTCAGAGGGGTGTGTTCGCTCAGATGGAAGGGAAAGCTACTGTCGACGGGGAAATTGCCGCAACAGGCCTGCTGAGTTCAGCACTTGCACAATGAGCGATCAGAATATCCATCCTACAGCTGTTATAAGTCCTGGTGCCAAACTGGGAAAAGGAGTTAAGATCGGGCAGTTCGTCATGATAGGCGACAATGTAGAAATTGGCGATAATTGTGAGATCATGCACCACTCTGTTGTTGATAAGGATACCAAAGTGGGGGCGGGTTCAAAGATTTATCCCTTCTGTTCCATCGGGACGGATCCGCAGGACATTACTTATAAAGGGGAACAAACATTTCTGGAGATCGGGTCGAATAATCTTATTAGAGAATTTATAACAATGAACAGGGGAACACAAAAAGGGGGGGGACTCACTAAAATCGGTGATAATAACTACTTCCTTGCGTATACTCATATTGCTCATGATTGTCTGATTGGGAATAATACTTTGTTTACTAACGGGGCGACACTTGCAGGACATGTTGAGGTTGAAGATTTTGCAGTGATCGGAGCTTTTTCTTCGGTTCATCAATTTGTCAGGATAGGTCGTAATGCATACATCGGTGCGTATACGATCATTGAACAGGATGTTCTTCCGTTTGTAAAGATCTCTCAATCCAGAGATAACTATAATTATTATGGGCCGAATTCTATAGGAATGCTTAGAAGCGGGATCAATAGAGAATTTATAAGTATTGTCAGGGATATTCTTAATATCATTTATAAAGAAGATCTTAATACTTCTCAGGCTATCGACAAACTTAAGCTTCTTTTTCCTGATTCGTCTGAAGCGGATGTTATTCTAGAATTTCTTGGGAAGACCAAGAGAGGAGTACTGAAAAATTTCAGATCTGATAAATAAAAAATGAAAATAGGGATTATAGGTACGGGCTCAATGGGCAGGAACCATATGAGAGTTGTAGATTCAATACCTGAGCTTGAATTGACAGGAGCATCTGATATTTCCGTCGAGAATCTGAAAGAAGCCTCTGCCGGATATAATATAAAAACTTTTTCGAGTCATGAAGAATTGTTAGATCTGGTAGATGCAGTTATGGTTTCAACTCCGACAACGCATCACTATCAGATCGCAAAATATTTTATCGAAAAGGGGAAAGATGTTCTGGTCGAGAAACCTTTTACTTCAACTCTGAATCAGGCTGATGAGTTGATAGAACTTGCAAATAGAAAAGGTGTTAAAATTGCGGTCGGCCACCTTGAACGTTTTAATCCGGCTGTTGAATATATTCAGAAATATATACAGGAACCTCTGTTCATTGAGGTTCAGAGACTTGGATCATTTTCACCCCGTTCACTTGATGTTGATGTTATAAACGATCTGATGATCCATGATCTGGATATTATACTTCAATGGGATAAATCGGGAATTGCAAAAATCAATTCATCAGGTATTCCTGTAATTTCAAAAAAAGTGGATATTGCCAATTCGAGAATTGAGTTCAATTCAGGTCTTGTAGCAAATATAACTGCCAGCAGAATTTCGCAGAAAAAAACCAGAAAACTAAGGATCTTTCAGAAGAATGGATACTTTTCGGTTGATTATAAGAAAAAAAGAGTGAAGATATACAGGATCAATGGTGCTGAGGTAATTGAAGATATACCGGAGATCGAGGATATCGAGCCTCTTTTTAATCTTTGGAACAATTTTTATAAAACTATCAAAACCGGAAAAAATTATAATGTTACGGGAAAAGATGGACGAAATGCCCTCGAACTGGCGGAAAAAGTATCGTACAGTATAAAAAATATTGAAGTTTGAAGAATATATTCAAAAACTGCTGAAACGGCAGGTGTTTCCCGGTATAACTGTTCTTGCCGGCTCACATAAAGGTGAGGTATTCAGGAATTGTTATGGAAATTCATCGGTAGAACCTGAAATAGAAAAACTTGAATATAATTCTATATATGATATTGCTTCTCTTACCAAGCCGCTTATAACTTCACTTCTGACGATGATCCTGATAGAAAAAGGAAAATTAACAGAAGATTCCCCTGTAAATAAATTTCTGGAGGGATTCCATGACAAGATGAAAGTTGTTCATCTTGTCACTCACACATCCGGAATTCCTGCATGGTACCCGTTGTATCTTAGAAATGAGGATCATCTGAAAGTAATAAGTGAACTTACTCCTGTTGCTTCTCCGGGGAAAAAAGTGATCTATTCATGTCTCGGATATATTCTGCTGGCTAATATTATAGAAAGGGTCACAGGCAAAGATTTTACTGATGTGGCAGAAGAAGAGATAATAAAACGGGTCGGTCTAAAGAATACTTTCTTTAATGTTCCCAATTCAAGGTTACCAGAATGTGTTCCTACTGAAAAGGGGAACAAATATGAAGAATTAATTGTAAAAAGGGATCATCTTTCATTGTCAAGTGACTATAAGTGGAGGAGGAATATAATCCGGGGAGAAGTACATGACGGGAATTCATATTTTCTTGATAAAAACAGCGGTAATGCCGGTTTGTTCTCAACAGCGGATGATATTTTCACTTTGTCCCGGGAGTTTTATCCCGAATTTACTACATTATTGAGGTCTGATACTGCTATGAGATTTTGGGATAATATTACACCTTTTAAAAAAAGTCACAGGACATTCGGGTTCAAATTGAATTCATCTGTTATTACTTCCGGAGGCAGTGCCCTTTCAAGAAAATCTATAGGTCATAGTGGTTTTACCGGGACTTCCATTTGGATGGAACCCGATTCGGCGAATGTTTTTATTATTTTAACCAACAGGATACATCCATCTTTTGATACAAAAATAAATTTTAACAGGGTCAGAAGAAAATTGCATAAGTTGATCAAAAAAGATCTGAACAAAAATTAGATTGTTCAAACCCGATCAAAATCATCTTCATATCTTATGATGTCATCTTCTCCCAGGTATGAACCGGTCTGAACTTCAATAAAAATGACATCACCTTTTCCGGAATTTTCAATTCTGTGTTTTGTCCCCGAAGGGATAAAGACAGAATCGTTGCGCAAGTATTGTTTGTTCTCTGTGCCGAGAGTAATTATCGATTCACCCTGAACGATTGTCCAATTTTCGGATCTGTGTTTGTGACTCTGAAGAGAAAGCCTCTTTCCTTCCTTAACAAGTATTCTTTTTACTTTGACATCTTTCTCTTCAAGCAGTATCTCAAACCAACCCCAGGGTCTTTCTTCTTTATAGTTCATCAGCATACTCTTTTTCCAATAATTCCATATCTGCATCCACCATCATTTTGACGAGCTCTTCAAAAGAAACTTCAGGTTCCCACTTCAATTCATTCTTAGCTTTCGAATGATCTCCGATCAACAGATCAACTTCTGCGGGTCTGAAAAATCTTTTGTCTTTTTTAACATATTTTTTGTAATCAAGACCGAGATGTGAAAAGGCGATTTCAACAAGATCTCTGACAGAATGGGTTTCGCCTGTTGATATTATATAATCCTCGGGTTTATCCTGCTGAAGCATAAGCCACATTGCTTTTACATAATCTCCTGCGAATCCCCAGTCCCTCTTTGCATCGAGATTTCCGAGCCCGAGTTCCTTAATGAGCCCCAGTTTTATTTTTACAGCATTGTAAGATATTTTTCTTGTTACGAATTCAATGCCTCTTCTCGGAGACTCATGGTTGAACAATATTCCTGAACAGCCGAAAATATCATAGCTTTCTCTGTAGTTTATTGTGATCCAGTGCCCGTAAACTTTGGCTACTCCATATGGACTTCTCGGATGAAAGGGGGTTGTCTCTGTCTGAGGTATCTCTTTGACCTTTCCAAACATTTCAGATGAAGAAGCCTGATAAAATTTGATCTTAGGGTCTACATACCGGATCGCTTCAAGCATTCTTGTAACTCCGGTTGCCGTAAATTCAGCAGTTAGGACAGGTTGGTCCCAGGAGGTGGGGACAAAGCTCATTGCAGCAAGATTGTATACCTCATGTGGCCTGATCTCATCAATAAGTTTTGTGATGGAGAATTGATCGAGCAGGTCTGCCTGCCTTATATCAAGTCTTTCTTTTATATGATCGATCCTGTCAAATCTTTCCATGCTGGAACGTCTAACCATTCCATAGACATCGTAACCCTTTTCAAGCAGAAACTCCGCCAGATATGACCCATCCTGACCTGTGATACCTGTTATTAATGCCCTTTTTTTCATTATATCTCCCGGAAAAATTCTATTTTATCTTCATACCTGTTCTTTCCCAGCGGGTCTTTGCGAAAAAGTTGATTACCGTTTTGAACAGGTCTTTTATCTTGTGAAAAAATCCAGGTGTGAGATATTCATCCGAAGTAGATTTAAATGACCAGTATACTCTCCACGGTTTTCCGATGATATAATCTGCCGGAACAGGACCCCAGAATCGGGAATCATAACTATTATCTCTGTTATCACCCATGCAGAAGTATGAATTTTCCGGAACAAGGTATTCTTCCATATTGTCTCTCTGACCCTGTAGAATATTAGTATCTTTGTGATATATATAAGGTTCTGATAGAAGCTTGCCGTTAATGAAAACTTTTTTATTGACGATACGGATTCTTTCACCGGGAACGGCAATCACTCTTTTTACATATTCCTTTTCCATTTCAGCAGGAGATTTAAATGTAACGATCATTCCTCTTCTGATCTTTTTCTGGGGGAATACGAAGCGATCCACAGGGGTCAATGATCTTGAATAGGAGATCTTATCCACAAGCAGGTGGTCTCCTATCAGCATATTGTTTTCCATTGAACCTGTCGGGATAACGAATGACTGTAGCAAAAATGTCATTACGAAAAATACATAGATAAGGGTCTCTGTGATTAGTTCAAAGTATTCACGGAAAAACCCCATTTCCTTTCGCTTTTCAAGGAGTTCCCGTTTCTTGATTTTCTGATTTTCACGGTATTTTTTCCACATAGGATAATTTTACTTTATATTACGTTCTAAATCAATATTTGCTTTCTATTCTCCGGGGTCAGATTTTGCATTAAGGCATAATTAATTTTTTTTGTTGACAAATTTGATGTTTTATATTATCCTAGTTAGTGAACGTTAACTAACATAGGCTGACGTTGGAGGATAAGATGAAAAAAAAAGTATTTTTTATATTGATAATTTTTATAGTTATGATAGGACAGATTCATCCATTAAAAATGAAGATCGGGAGTGTTGCTCCAAAAAACTCTCCATGGGATAAAGCATTAAGAGAACTGGGAAGGGAATGGAACTCGATCTCAAATGGTTTGATCGATCTTGTAATCTATCCGGATGGAATTGCAGGAACTGAAGAGGATATGATAAGGAAGATGAAATTTGGCATATTGGGAGGAGCAGTATTTGCCAATACCGGTATAACAAAGATCTACTCTGATTTCTATGTGTTCAATATCCCTTTCACATTTGATTCTGAGGAGGAATTCCGATATACGACTAAAAAAATGAATCCGTACTTCGAAGCAGAAATAGAAAAAAAAGGATACAAAGTGATCTTATGGTCTATGGCCGGGTGGTTAAATATTTTCTCAAAGAATAAGATCGAATATCCAAAAGATCTCAAAAGTCATAAAATTTCATTTACAACAGGTGAGCCTAAAATGGAACGGGTTTGGAAAGAATCCGGATATCAGGTTATACCAAATGACTTGAGCGATTTGATGATGGGGCTTCAAACCGGAATGGTGAATGCTTTTTTTCTTCCCCCACTAGTTACGGCTTCGGGACAATATTTTCCACTGGCTAAAAATATGTTGGACCTGAAGATCACACCTGTATATGGTGGAATTGTATTATCTAACAAAATCTGGAAAAAAATACCGGACAAATACAAGGAAAAGTTGATAGCCTCTGCAAACAGGATTTCTGAGGAACTTAATAAAAAGATAAAATCTCTTGAAGTTGATGCGATTAAAGTTATGGTAAAGAATGGACTGAAAATAATTCCGACTCCTGAAGAGAGCATGGCTAAATGGAGAGAAACATCAGCAGAGGGAATAAATTTACTCATTAATAAAGTTTTCTCAAAAAGAATTTATGACCAAATGATCGCATTTATTAAAGAATACAGAAAAAAGAATAAAAGCATGCAAAGCAGATGGAGTGCTTTATGAATTCTAAAGTATATTTTAGCCTTAGATCTTTTTATCTATCCCAGTGTTGCCCTAAGGTCTTAAGGAACACTTCATCTGCTCCAATACTATGAAACTACATATATCACTGGAAAATTTATCTCCTATTGATTATGTGATAAAATTAAATCCGGAATTTTATATGCAGCAACCTATACATTTTGTTGACAAAACAGGATTTTTATATTAATATGGTTAGCGAACACTAACTAACATGAGGTGGAGATATTGAAAAAGTTAACAGAAAGACAGGAAGAGATAATTAATACTTCAATAGAAATTATTTCTGATAAGGGTATACAGAATATGACGATCAAGAATCTCTCAAAAGCGATCGGAATATCAGAACCGGCAATATACAGGCATTTTGCGAGTAAAATGGATATTTTGTTAACTATTCTTTCAAAATTTGAAAATTATATAATTTCAGATAAAGAGATTCAAAAAGACCATGAATCATCACCGATAAAAAAACTTGAAGGAATATTTTCATACCACTTCGATCACTTTGAAAAAAATCCTGCTTTTGCCGCAGTTGTTTTTGCCGAGGAAATATTCAGGGATGATAAACGACTTTCTGAAAAGATTAGTACCATTATGAAAAGAAATTTTGAAATGATGCTTTTGATTGTCAATGAGGGTCAGGCAAAAAAAGAGATCAGAAATGATATTGATGGAGAGCAGATAGTCTTGCTGATAATGGGTGGATTACGACTCGTCGTGAAAAAATGGAAGCTGTCAAACCGTTCTTTTAATATAAAAAATGAAGGGAAAAAACTGTGGAGAACTTTACATAAACTAATTTCATTAACGTAGAGAATTTTTTAATAAATATAGTTAGTTAATGCTAACGAAAAAAGGAGATGATATGGGAAATTTTTTAAAGAGGTTGACTAAATTCAATAAAATTATTTTACTTGCAATATTGATCCTTAATGTTGGATTTTTTATGATTATGAGATCGAATTCAAGGATGGAGACCGATCTTGATAAATATATGCCGCAGGAACATCCTGCGTTTGTGTACAGTAATCAGGCTGAAAAGTGGTTCAATATCAGGGACGGGATAATAATTGCGATAGAAAACAAAGAGGGGATCTTTAATTCCAATACTCTTCAGAAAGTGAAGGACCTTACAAAATCATTTCAGAAGATGAAAGAGATTGATAAGAGTGATGTAACCTCTCTTTACACTGCAGATAATATTATAGGAACAGAAGACGGGATGGATGTAAAGCCTTTTTTCAAGAGAGTTCCGAAAGGCCAGGAGAGACTGGAAGAAATGAAACATTTGGTTCGTGCAAATGATATGGTGTTTGGACGGCTTGTTTCGAACGATGAAAAGGTCACTCTCATAATTGCAGAGATCAAAGATGATGTTTTTTCCCAGGAGTTTTATCACAGTATTCTTCAAATGGCTAAAGAATATGAAGGCCCGGAAAAAATTTATGTAGCAGGAAGTCCTATAGTTGAAGGTACTATGGCATATCTGGGGCCGAAGGATATGAAGAAAATGGTTCCAATAGTTATCTTGGTAATAATCATGGTCCTTTTTGTATTGCTTAGAAGTTTTAAAGCTACATTGCTTACACTTCTGGTTGTTCTATTCAGTACCATTCTCACTTTTGGACTTATGGCAGTTGTCGGAATACCTATATATGCCGTGTCAACAATGATCCCTGTAATGCTTATTGCCATCGGGGTGGCGGATGGGATTCATCTTTTCAGCCATTTGCATCTGTTTATTAAGAATAACCCGTCAGCATCCAGAAAAGATGCTATTGACGATATGATCCATGGAATGTGGAAACCGGTCATTATGACTTCTGTAACAACTGCGGTGGGGTTCATTTCTCTGATAACCTCTCAGGTATATCCGATAAAATATTTTGGGATATTTACTGCTTTCGGAGTTCTGATGGCAATGGTGTTCTCATTAGTATTGATCCCAGCCGGTCTTATGATGTTCGGACTTCCGGGATGGAAAGATAAACAGAAAAAAGTACAAAAAAAGGATCGTAAAGAAATAGGTACAGCATTTTCCGGATGGGTTATTAAACACAGGCTCCTTACGATATTCATGACAATCATTATAATAATAATTTCAATTTTCGGGATAGGAAAAGTGTGGATAAATTCAAGTTTTCTTGATAAATTCGAAGAGAATAGTGATATTGTCCTTACCGATAAATTTATCAACTCACATTTTGGAGGAACTTCAACTTTAAATGTGATCCTGGATTCAAAAGAAGAAGATGCTTTTAAAGATCCTGCTTTATTGCGATTAATTGATAAAATGCAGGCGGATGTCGAGTCGCTTAAGATCGTCGGGAATTCTTTCTCTCTGGCAGACTATCTGAAGAGGATGAACAAGGTAATGCATGCGGATAAGGAGGAGTTCAACACCATTCCTGATTCCAGAGAATTGGTTGCACAATACCTTTTGCTTTATGAAATGTCCGGAGATCCTGAGAATCTTTGGAAGGTCGTGAATTATGATTATAAAAAAGTTAATGTTATTTTTCAACTTAAAAGCGATAATTCGAAGGCAATGAAAAGTGCTATCGCTATCATAAAGGATTATATCCCGGCTTTTGGTAAAAGAGGCGTGAAAATAAATTATGCCGGCTCAGGATATAAAGGGTTGGTTTTTACTGACCTTATTCTGATGGGGCAGATATTAAGCCTGTTACTGTCACTATTCATTATCATAATACTCCTCTCGCTCATGTTCAAAAAAGTACTGGCAGGGCTTATCGGAGCAGTTCCGATAGTAATAACGGCTGTTATAAGTTTTGGAATTATGGGATTATTTAATATTCCTTTAAGTACAACGACAGCACTATTGTCGAGCATAGCAATAGGGATAGGGATAGATTATGCTGTTCACTTTATCGAAAGGTACAAAATATATGCTCTTCAGACTGGTGACAAGATCCTTACCAGTGAAATGACAATGCACCATTCGGGAAGGGCGATCGTATTTAATGCTCTTGTTGTAATAGCAGGATTTCTGGTTCTGCTTTTATCAGTATTCCCACCGAACAGAGCATTGGGAGCATTGGTATCACTTAACATGTTCACCAGTTTTGTGGGTACAGTTTCGATAATGTATCTGCTTTTGTTCATGTCGAACATCTATTTTAAAAATAAAAAGAAATAAATATAGGAGATTAAAATGAAAATTAAAAAATTAAATATTCTGGTTCTAAGTCTGGTTCTATTTGCCGGATCTATTATTAGTGGAGCAGAATTAACAGGTTTGCAAATAGTGGAAAATGTTTATAACAGAGATACCGGAAAGGATAGTAAGGGGAATCTTACCATGTCGCTTATTAATTCTCAGGGGAATGAACGTGTAAGGACTATCAAACAATTTGTTAAAGACTTCGGGAAAGTTGAGAAAAAGATCATGTTTTTTATGTCTCCCGCAGATGTCAGGAACACATCATTTGTGAACTGGAGTTATACAGAGGAAGGTAAGGATGATGATCAGTGGATCTATCTTCCTGCTTTAAAAAAAGTTAAAAGGATCTCCAGTGACAGTAAAAGTGATTATTTTATGGGATCTGATTTCACATATGATGATCTTGGAGACAGGCAGCCGAAAGCAGATAAACATAAATTGCTCAGGGAAGAGAAGTTCAACGGTGAGCAATGTTATGTGGTCGAGAGTGTACCGAAAGATGAAGATTATATGTATTCCAGAACTGTCACCTGGATCATAAAGGATAAATGGATCGGATTAAAAAAAGAATTTTACGATGAAGATGAAGAGTTATTAAAGATCCTGAGTGTGAAGAAATTTGAAAAGATCAACGGGCTCTGGATCATTCTTCAATCTGAAATGGTGAATGTTCAGAAAAAACATACCACGAAGATGAAATTGTCAGAGGTCAAGATCAATACCGGTATTCCCAACAGGCAGTTTACAGAAAGGATGATGAAGAGAGGATTGTGATGAAAAGCAGATATTTTTGGACAGCAGGAGTAATTCTCTTCCTGTTGTTCTTTAACACAGGAATAAAAGGAAAGTCGATAACCCTTACCGGTTATGTCCGGAATTACACAGGGATGCTATTGGATGGAGGTAATGATTTTTCCATTCTTCAGAATACTTTTAATTTGAATATAGAACATTCAAAAGATAAGATCGCTTTTAAAGTTAATCCATACATTTATAATTATCAAAACAAAGATCTCGAGATCGGATTGCGACAGGCGTATATAGATCTGTTCTTCAATACAATAGATATCCGTATAGGGAAACAGCAGATAATCTGGGGGAAAGCAGATGGAGTATTTATTACTGATGTTATATCTCCCAAGGATCTGAGAGAATTTCTCCTTCCTGAATTCGATGAGATCAGAATGGGGATAACAGCAGTGAAGTTCGATTACTACATAGGTGATAGCACTTTGGAGCTTGTATGGGTGCCGGTCTTTTCTCCAACGAGGATGCCGGATGAAGATTCGATTTGGAATCCCGGTCTTGATCTTCCACTAAAAACCGACTTCGATTATTCAAGAAAGAAGGTGCGGGAAAGTTTAAAGAACAGTGAAGTGTTCTTGAAATATTCGGCGGTTTCCTCAGCGGTAGATATTGAGCTTATGGCAGGATATATGTGGGATGATGAGCCAACCATGCATGCAATTAGAAATATTGATCCGGTAACTATGCAACCTGAATCAATAACGATCCTTCCGGAGCATCATCGGTTAGGGCTTGCCGGAGGAAGTTTCAGTACTACTCTCGGCGGATATGTTATCAGAGGAGAAGGTGCATATTATTTCGGGAAATATTTTATGTCAGAAGATCCCATGATTAAAGAGGCTGTAGTAGAAAAAGATTATCTTCAATATTTGATAGGGGTCGATTTCACATTGATGGATGTAAAGATGAGTATCCAGTTTGTTCAGCAGTTCATTATGGATTATGACGATCCTATTGTAAATGACCGTACGGAAAACATGATGACATTTCTTGCAAGAAAAGATTTCCTGAGAGAGACATTGTTCCTGGAATTGTTTTCCTACATAGGACTCAATAACGGGGATGCTCTTATTCGAGGGAAAGTGAAGTATAAATTGACCGATGAACTGGAAATTTTACTCGGTGCAAATATATTTACCGGAACGGAAGGAATGTTCGGCAAATACAATAAAAACGATATGATCTACACAAAAATAAAATACAGTTTTTAAAACAGGAAATAAAAATCAGAAGAAAATTAAAGAATGGAAAAAGTATGAATTATTAATTTTCGGAAATGCTACCAGATAAAGCAACAATTGATTTACTGCCCAGATTATTTTACAATTTCATTTTCTAAATGAGGTGAGTATATCGCAGTCTATAATTTACTTGAGAGAATAAGAGAAAAACAGAATAAGTATTTCCCTTTATATCTAATTGGCATTTCCTTAATTGTCTATTTCAAAACACTTTGGCACGGTATAGGTGATAGAACTGATTCAATTGAGTTTCAGTATATCGGGAAAATTCTCGGTGTTCCTCATTCTACAGGCTATTCTCTGTATATCCATTTAAACATGTTGTTTGCCGGATCTCTTGATAGAAAGGATATAAATGAAAAATAAATTAATGAATATTTTGTTCTGGTCGGTAATATCTGCGGCATTTATCGGACCCGGCACTATTACAACAGCTGCCAAATCCGGAGCTTTGTTCGGGTTCGATCTTTTATGGGCACTGGTATTTTCCACATTTGCATGTCTTATACTACAAGAAGCTGTAGCACGTCTGGCAATAAACTCGGGGACGAACCTCGGGGAGGCTATCAGTTCATATTTCAGGGCAGGATCTTCAAGATTGATAATACTGGTTTTGATTGTGGGGGCAATAATTTTTGGATCAGCTGCATACGAAGCCGGTAATATACTCGGTGCAGTCGCGGGAATTGGTTTTATTACCAAACTGAGTGTATGGATAACCGTTCCGTTCATAGGTTTTATTGCTATTATCTCATTGACCCGACCTTCGATTCAGAAAATAGCTTATTTTCTGGGAATTATTGTTGCAATTATGGGTATCTCATTTTTTGTGACTGCAATAAAGCTTGAACCTTCTATCTCCGGTATATTAAAAGGCAGTATTATCCCGTCCATACCCGATTCCTCCGGATCAGGTTTATTGATACTGGGACTGATCGGTACTACTGTTGTTCCGTACAATCTTTTTCTGGGATCCGGAATAACAAGAAAAGAGCAGAGTATCAGAGAGATGAGGTTCGGATTATTCATTGCTGTTGTCCTGGGTGGGCTTATATCGATGTCCGTACTTATAGTTGGTTCCTTTGTTACTGGGGATTTCTCTTATGAAACTTTAATAATGACACTGAGATCAAAGCTCGGATTGTGGTCGGGTATGATGTTTGGTATAGGCATGCTTGCTGCAGGACTCTCCTCGGCGATAACAGCCCCATTTGCTTCAGCTATTACAGCAAGAGGTTTGTTCGGAAGTAAGAACCCCGAAAAGTGGAATGCAGGATCAATAAATTTCAGGTTAGTGTGGGGATCTGTTCTTTTAACAGGAGTTATCTTCGGGATATCCGGATTGAAACCCGTACCGGTAATTATAATTGCCCAGGCATTAAACGGGCTGATACTTCCTTTTATCACCATATTTCTTCTTATAATTGTGAACGATCCGGATATTATCGGATCCGGAAATTTAAATGGAAAAATATCAAATACTCTTATCTTAATTGTTGTATGGGTTACTCTGATGCTCGGAATAACTAATCTGGCTAAAGCTGTATCGGGAATAATCCCTGAATGGGAACTGGCAGATGGACGTTTCACTCCGGTATTTCTGATCCTCTCTTTTATTA
>CAYNUG010000054.1:0-4684 GCA_964400545.1 uncultured Clostridia bacterium
ACAATCAAGATTGTGTACTACGGTCCTGCTTTAAGCGGAAAAACTACCTGTCTTAAAGAAATATTTAAAAATACTGAATTTAAGAAAAAAGGAAAACTGATCACCCTTGATACAGATGGTGACAGAACATTGTTTTTTGATTTTCTTCCTTTGGAGATAGGGAAACTTGGAGATTATTCAATAAAAGTCCAATTATACACAGTCCCTGGTCAGGTAGCATACAATACAACAAGAAAATTGGTACTTCAGGGTTCTGACGGGATTGTTTTTGTTGCAGATTCACAGAGCATTATGAAAGAGCAAAATAGTGAAAGTTACAAAAATTTAAAGATAAACCTTAAAGAAAATAATATAGGGATCTCTGATATTCCGATAATATTTCAATTTAATAAAAGAGATCTTTCCGAGATCACGCCTATCGATGAAATGAATGATGAACTTAACCCAGAGAATAGTCCCTTTTTCCCGACAATTGCTACTACAGGTGAGAATATTCAAGAAGGGCTCCATGCGATCATGAAAATGGTAATGATTCATATTAAGAATAAGCTTCCTGTTTTTCAAAAAGATAAAACTGTAATGTTCTCAAGAGATGAAATAACTTCTGCTACATTTAATTCTGATAAGGGAGAGCAAGCGAAAAGTGGTTATGGAAATCACAAGGAAGACACAAAGGAGGAAGTGCTTGAGCTTAATTCTCCTGTAGATGTGGATGATTCAGAAAAAACAGATATAAAAAATGAGAATATTTTCGATCTTGATATTCCGGATGAGAATGAGATCTCAGCAATAGAAGTGCCGGGACTTGAAAATATTGATATTGAGAATTATGAAGAAGATAATCAGGATCCTATAGAATTATCTGAGAATGATCTTGTAAAAACTTCAACAAAAGATGTTCAAAACAATACTAATGAAACTCTTACGGTTCCGGTAAATATAGAAATTCCAGAGGGAAAGCGTAATATTGAAGTTATTCTTAAATTAAAGATTTCTTATAAAGAAAAAGATTGATATTTTTAAAATGAAAAAATTTAGCATTTATATATTTTTTTTTTTAGTAATTATTTTGAATATCAGATCGCAAGGTATTCAGGAGTTAGCTCAAAAGATAACTTCAAACATTATATCCTTCTCTCAAAGTGAACATCAACTAAATTGTTCAATAATCAGATTTAAAAGTAGTTCTTCACTTTCAGATCTTGAACTTCAGAGATTCTACCATCTGATAATTACTCCTTTGGAAAGTTCAGGAGCAATTCGATTTAGAGATTTCCTGACAGGTTTCAGTAATAGTAGCGGGAATTTCAATATGAACAGAATTAATGAAACAACCTTTCTTATTTCAATAAAATTGATCAATAATCTGGGTAAACTTGGTGCCGGAGTAATTATATATAATAGAAATATTGACAGAATAGTTAGTGTAAGATATTTTGAGAATTTTGTTAAACAACCGGAGGTTGCTTTACTAGGAATAAAAGATCCGGGGGTAAGTTCGGCAGAATATATAAAAAAATTTGATCTTAAGGTTAATCATTCAATGCTTAATGTTGATTCCACAATGATTAATAACACTGAGTACATTTTTTTCCTTTTATCTGAAAGGATCAATATTTACACCTTTAAAGATAATTCGATTAAAAAGGAAGGTTCATTTAAAATTGAGTGGGGGAAACCATATTTTCCGGCAATAAAGAACGAAGGGAATCTTTTTATATTTAGGGAAAATGAGAAGGTTTTCATAGTAGTTGGCAGTAATTTCTCAAGATATTCTTTTGTTTTAAAATATGAAGATAATAAAATAATTAAGGTAGCCAGGCTGAAATTTTCTGTTCAGGATGTGTTAAAAGTAAATGGTGTAAAATATTTGGCAGGTTTCAATTACAATTTCGGGAAAAATTATTATAAGGGGAAGCTCTATTTAAAAAAATTTAATATTTCAAACATAAGAAGCAGTGAGACTTATATTAAAAATCTTCCTGATTTTTATTCTGCTGCTTTTTATAAACAAGGATCTGATTTAAGGAGTTTGTTTATAATAGATCTTAATTATAATCTGAGGATCTTTTCAGATGCTTTAAATGAAAGAAAAGGTGTTGGACCGAGATACGGTTCTACACATGCGATAATGGATGACTACATTGCATTAAGTGATTATAGTACAAATAATGACAGATTGATGGTTCTTAAGATCGGAAATGATCTTGATAATCCGATATTTATGAAGGAAATAAAGGGAGAGATAAAAATAATCAAGAGAGGTGTTATAAATAATAAAAAGGGATTCTGGATCATTATTGATAGAAGAAAAAATGGATTTGCTAATCTGAATTTGCAGTTTTGGAGAAAGAATATTGACTAATATAAAAAGATTTTCTATCTTTCTGATTTCTATTCTTTTTATATTTTCTATAAAAATAAAATATGGAGGTGAATTATCCATATTACTAAATGAACCTGTCGACTTCAATTTCTCAGAAACGAATTATTCTAATTCGATCTTTTATTCCTTCATACATGAGAATTTCTTTTATATGAAAAATGATGGAACAGTTTATTCTAATATTTTCAAGAATTTTTCTTTTGATGAGACTAAGAACAAAGTTCTTTTGGAAATAAAAGAGAATTCCTGTTTTTCAAATGGTTCCCCAATTCATGGGAAGAATATTCATTATTCTCTGAAAGTATTCTTTAACAGAGAAAATTATATTGCCAAAAAGATCAGCCGATCTGTAAAAAAGATCGAAACAGGTATTAATTGGGTTGCTATTAATCTTAATTATAAGATCGATAATATATTCCAATTATTATCATCTCCTGAACTTGTAGTCCTTTCAATGAATGAGAACGCTTTTTCGGGAATGCTGACACCAGATGAGTGGGAAAGAAAAAAATTCATTAAACTTGTACCGAACAGATATTTTCCCGGAGGGCATGTTTATCTTGATAGAGTGAACGTGATTTTTAATGAAAATACTACTCCCGATGTTTTTCTTTCTGAACCTAATTCTGTTTTTTCTTCATATAGGGAATTGAAGGGTGGCGTGTATCAGAATATTTTTCTTACATTTCCAATGGGTAAGACCGGAAAAAACACAAGAATAGCATTGTATTCTTTTCTGAATGTTTTTTTTAAGAAATCGAAGCTTGAAGAAATCAGTTCTTTAACTTCAGATAATGAATCTCCTGTCTCAGTTAAAATCACACAGTTTTCCATGAGAAAAATAAGAATGATATTGAGAAATTCAAAGTTTAAATTATATGTAAACTCTTCATTAAAAAAATATCAAGATGATCTCAATGCTTTTATAAAAAGTAACTCTTTAAAGATCTCACTTGTTTTTATTAAGAATATTCAATTACGTGAATTCACCGGAAATGGAACCATAATAAAGTTTTATCTTACTGAAAAACTATTTTCATCAATAACTCCGCATGTAGATAAAATTAAAAAGATAATATTTGAACTTACTTTTTCCAGATTTAATGAGAGATATCTTAAACTTGTTAATGAACTTGATGAACTCAGATATATGGAAAATAATGAGTTACTTATGGATAAGCTTTCTAATGTAATAGAATTGCTTATTAATAAAGAGTACATTCTACCCTTAAATCAGAAAAGGTTTTCAATCTTCATTAAAGATAAATTTAAAAACATTTTTATCGATTATTATGGAAGACCAATATTTACAAAGATCAGATTAAAATAAGATTATTTATACTCTTTTAGAATTTTTATATAACTTTCTTTTTTTAATTCTTTTATGAGTTTAAGTACCTCTTCTTGTCTTTTTTCTTCATAGAGGGTCTTTTCAATCTGTTTCTTGACCTTTTTATACTCTTTTAGAATAGGGTCAGCACGATCAACAAGTTGAATAATATACCAGCCTGAATCGGTTTCGATCCAGTCAGAATATTTAGATACGGTCAGTTTTTCAGCAACTATTTCAAGGTTCTTATCTAATTCCCCTTTAGAAAATTTCCCCAATTCATAATTGTTTGATTCCCCTTCTAGTTCTGAATACTCGGTGGCAATTTTTACAAAATCACCTTTTTCTGAAAGATCTTTTGAAATAGTTTCCATTTTTTGCTTAAGGGCTTCTTCCGTGAAATAGTGTTCCTTGTTAAGGAAAATACAATTTAGTTTATACTTTGCCGGAATTGTGTATTTAGCAATATTTTTTTTATAATAAGAAATGATCTCTGAAGTCTCTATTGTAATCCGAGAACCCAGCGATTCCTGAACAAACTTTTCCTGCATTAATTGTTCCAGTCTTTGTCTTTTAAAATCATCGTAACTAATACCCTGAGAGTTAAGAGCATTGATCAGATCATCTTTTGTTTTAAGTTTATTCCTTTTCATGATTTCCTTAATGACAAGATCCAAATATTGATTCATATCATAATTTTTTTCTCTTGCTTTCGAGAGAAGAACTTTTCTCCCGATTATAAGATCAATGAGATTAGATTTCATTTTGTTTATCTCCTCAAGGAGCTTTTGCCCTGAATACCTGTTTCCCAATTCAGCTCTCATCCCGATTTCAAAATTTTTAATTTCTGAAAATGTTATGATCTCATCATTAACGATCGCATATATTCCTTCTATGGTATCGGCTTTCAGTTCTGGCACAGCAGACATGATCAGGGCGTTCCCTTTGCCGAAAATATCCGTGCCTTA
>CAYNUG010000054.1:4694-13262 GCA_964400545.1 uncultured Clostridia bacterium
AAAGATATTATTAGTATTACAATAGTATGTCGCATTTTATTCTCCTTTGGGATCTGAATATTTAAAGAACAGATTGTTGTAAAATATTTTTATATTTATACTATTTCTAAGGATCTTCATATATCTTGAAAACTCTTGAAGCATTTGTTTATTAATTAAAACTTTTTCAATTTTTTTTCTAACATCCTTCAAATATTTTTGTTTTCCTCTGATCTTTTTTGAAACTTTGAAAATATGAAAACCAAATTGTGATTCGATAACTCGGCTTATATGATTAACCGGAAGTGAGAATACCACATTTTCCATCTCCTTGGGGAGATCTCCATGTTCGAATAATCCCATGTAGCCGTTTTTTGTTGATTCCTGAGATACAGATTTTGTTTTAGCAATATTCTCAAAATTTGAAGGATTATTTAATAGTTCGGCTCTGATCTTAATAGCCTTATCACGGTCTTTGAGAAGTATCTGGTAAAGTTCTATCTGTTGTTTATGAAAAAAATCTTTCCTGTTAAGGTTGTAGTATTTATCAATTTCATATTTTGAGATGGAAATAGTTTTGTATACTTTATAAAAAAGGTATTTTTCTATCTTTAATAGATTTATAACAAAATTTTTGGTAGCTGAATTAAGATAAATATTGTTTTTTCCGGAGTATTCAGCAATTTCTTTATCAGAAATAGAAATATTTTCACTTTCAGATGATTTTAGTATTATCAAATATTCAATAAAAGAATCAAAAAGTCTGGATATAAGATTCTCTTTATTTAAAACACTTTTAAGATCAGAATATTTTGATCTTAAATAGTTCTTAAAATCAGAATTGGTTAACGAATGTCCCTCAATAATAACTATTTCTTTATTATTAATAATAAGAGCAGCACTTTCATTCCCTGTTGCCTCAGTTTTATTATTTTGTTCATTTTTTGAACAAAAAGAGAAGAGTATCAGCAAGAAAAGTATTATTATCAGACTATTTTTTTTACTCATTTTATGTAGTTTGAATTATATAATATATTCCATGTTGCTGCAAGGTTGTATGTTGGATTGAAAGAACAGTTATTTCTGAGGATGCAGGATATTCCTGACGAAAGTCAGAAGTGATTTGGCTGTATATGGTTTGGAAAGAAAATTTACATTCTCCTTTAACTCACCACTTTTAACAAGGTGGTTGTCAGTATATCCTGACGTAAAGAGGATTTTTATATTTGGAAACAGTTTAAGAACATTATCTGAAAGCTCTTTTCCGTTCATGTCGGGCATTACAAGATCAGTTATAAGCAGATCAAAATTTCCATCGATATTTTGAAGATATTTCATCGCATATTTTCCATTTTGCGACGAAGAAACATCGTATCCGAAATCTTTGAGAGCTGCAACTGCAAAATCCTTAACATGCTTGTCATCCTCAACAAATAAGATCTTCTCATTTCCATAAAGATCGGAATCATTTATCTCTTTTGAACCTGTTTTGGACAACTTCTCTTTTGTGATTGGCCAAAATATTTGAAAAGTACTTCCCACGCCGGGTTCAGAATGTACGGCAATATAGCTGTTGTTCTGTTTGACGATCCCATAAACGGTTGCAAGTCCCATACCGGTCCCTTTGCCCCTTACTTTGGTAGTAAAGAAAGGTTCAAAAATATTTTGACTTACTTCTTCGGTCATTCCGATCCCGTTATCAGTTATTGAGAAAAAAATGTGAGGACCCTGATTGCTTCCGATATGTTTTTTCACAAAGGAATCATCAATAAATTTAATTCCGGTTTCAATAGATATTTTTTTAGCTCCGGCTTTCTGAGTTTTAAGATTTATTGCATCTCGGGCATTTACAAGTAGATTTATCAATATCTGTTCGATCTGACCAGGATCAGCTTTAATAAGAGGTATATCCGGGTATAAGTGGAATGAAATATTGAAATCTTCTTCTATCAGACTTCTTAGTATATTTTCAAGTTCTGTTATTGTTTGATTTATATCAATAATTAGAGGATGGAATATCTGCTTTCTACTAAATGCCATAATTTGTCGAGTAAGTTCTTCACCCCTTTTTCCAGCTTCTTTTATTGTTTCTATCTCCTGGTAAAGAGGGTCGGTTTTCTTAAGCCTCATTAATGCAAGATCAGAATAACCGTTAATAACCGTGAGAATATTATTGAAGTCATGGGAAATTCCACCGGCAAGTGTTCCTATTGATTCCATTTTTTGTGATTGGATCAACTGAAGTTCAAGCTCCATTCTTTCTGTTATATCTTCCTTGATAGCAAGATAATGAGTTATATTCCCCAATTGGTTCTTTATAGGAGTGATGAATGCCAGTTCCCAGTAGGAATCTCCATTCTTCTTCTTATTATGAAATTCTCCCCGCCATTCCTTTCCACTAGTAAGATTTTTCCATAGATCGTTATAAATTTTCTTTTGTGTTTTTCCGGATTTTAGAATTCTCGGGTTGTGACCAACAATTTCCTTAAGCGAATATCCGGTGGTTTCGATAAATTTCTTATTAACATATTCAATTTTAGCATTAAGGTCAGTTATCATTACAAGAGCAGGACTTTGATCAACCGATTGTGCAAGGATATGAAGTCTTTCTTCAGATTGTTTTTTAATAATAGAAACTGCGATCTGGCCGGAAATAAATTCCATTAACTTAAGATCTGATTGAGAATATGCATTAATATCGTTATAGCTTTGAAGAACAATTAAACCTATGATTTTAGTGTCAACTTTCAGAGGTACTCCAAGCCATATCTTACAAGGAGTTCCAATAACATCAATTTTGCCTTCGTTCTCTAATTTCTTCATGTCAGTATGCTTCAACAGCATTGACCTATTCTCTTTGATGACAATGGAGCTTATAGTCCCTTCAGTACTGATCTTTTCTAATCTTTCTTTCTCATCTTTTAAATATGGGAGCGAGATCGTATCCGTTTCTTTATCATAAATACCGACAAAGAAATTTGTAGCATCTACCAGTTTGCTCAATTCGGAGTGAATTATTCTATAAAACTCAGTCATATTCAAAGTCTTATTAATAGAGTTAGAGATGTTAAATATAATTTCCTGGATCTTTTCAGCTCTTCTTCTTTCTGTTATATCTCTGTTTATTCCACGGTATCCCTGAAATTCACCTTTATTATCAAAAAAAGGTAAAGCGTTTGTTTCAAAGGTCATATTCTTTTCATGTGAATCTTTAATAACATTTATAAATCCTATAACAGGACCTTTTTTATGATCTTGAATATTAAAAGGATTTTCTTTTACTTTATTGAGTTCGGTATTGAATATGCTGTTTAAGCTTTCTCCAATAAGATCTTCTCTTTTATACCCCAGTATGTTCTCTATATTAGGGCTGAGGTAGCTGAAATTACCTTTATTGTCAGTTTCCCATATAATATCATAACTGGATTCCACAAGGGATCTGAACCTCTGACGACTATCCTCAAGATCTATCTCTGATTGTTCTTTAGCTAATTTAAGTATCTTTATCCTTTCTCCCAGAGAAAGTGAAATAAAAAATATGAAAATAATTGAACTTGTTTGCATACCGATCTCTACATAGTCAAAAGAGGGCAAAAATGATATTTTTTCCAACAAAAAAAAGATCCCTGTAAGAGATAAAGCAAAGTAAGCTGACATATAGAAAAAGGTATTAGCTTCTAATCTCTTTTTAACCTGGAATAAAGCAATAAGTATTGAAAGAAATGCAAAAATAGAAAGTAGCTTAATTATTAAAGTGGTAACTCTGTTGCTATTTATAATTTCTATAATAATAGAAAAACTCAAAGCAGAGACTATAAGAAGAAATATCCTATGCCAGAACAAACTGTTTTTTTTACAATTCAGGAAAGAGTCGGAGAATTTTATAAAGAGTATAATTAAGAGTCCACCGGATAAAAGAGAAGAATGCAATATGAACCAGTGGTTATCCAACCAAAAATAAATATTTGAATAACCTGAAAATGATAAGTAGAATAATAAAAGTCCGGTGATCATAAAGGCAAAATATAAATGAATGTAATCTTTTAACGAAAAAAACATAAAAATATTATATCCCGCCATTATTAGTAAAATACCGATAAAAATACCGGTTGTCATTGTTCTCCAATTGCTCAGTTTCATGAAATCTGACATGGACATTAGTGAAAGGTTTATTGTTAATGAAGATCTGCTTTTAAATTTTAAATAAACTGTATTGAGTTTATCTGGAGGCGGAATATATACAAAAAAAACAAGTTTGTTGTATAGTTGGTCTCTCGTTTTTAGAGGAAGCATTGTACCTGAACTTTTTGTCTTAATGACATTCTTATTTTCATCTACCTGATAAAAGTCTATATAATGAATATTCGCGAAATTATTAAGGACAACCCATGGAGTTTTATTTATTATGTTCTTATTTGTAGATATATTAAATCTAACCCAGATCGTAGAATCGGTATATCCGAAATTATTAATGTATCTTTGTGAGTTGACAAATGACCCATTAAATTTCGGTGAAAGAATGTCCTTAATGGAAATATTACCGGAAAAGTCTTTATAAATCTGGATGTTTTTCCCAATCAGGGTATTTTTTTTGTTCATCTCGATCATAATTTCCGGAATTTTGGTGGAAAAGATAATAAAGTTAAGTGTTATCAGAATAATTATAAATAATACTGATTTTATAAGTATTTTTTTCATATAAACGTAGGTACAAATACATATTAAACAAAATTAAAAAAAAAGGGAAATTAAAACGAAATTTTTAAATCTAAATAGGCTCAATTAATATGTTCTAAATATTAGGATTCAGTTCTTTTAGAAAAAATTCTCTGAAAATATCAGGAATTGGAGCTTGAGAGTATAAAATTCTTGATTTGAAAACAGGGTGATTAAATCTCACCGAATAAGCATGTAGAGCTAGTCTTGAAAAAGTATCTTTTTTACCATAAAATTCATCTCCAAGGATGGGATTCCCTATAAATGAAGTATGAACCCGTATCTGATGAGTTCTCCCCGTGTGAGGTTCTATATGAAGATAAGTACTGTTCTCAAATCTATAAAGTACTTTATATTTTGTAAATGCTTCTCTTGATTCGGGATACTCTCCTTCTGCATCAACAGTGAATTTTCTTCTGTCCTTCGGATTCCGTTTTAGAGGAAAGTTTATGGAACCATTCCTGAACCTCATGTTTCCTTCAACAATCGCACAATATGTTTTTTTTATCTTTCTTTTTTTGAATTGTTTCTGTAGAGATAAAAAAGCTTTCTCCGATTTTGCAAGTATCAATACACCTGATGTTCCTTTATCAAGGCGATGAACAATTCCCGGTCTTTGGGCATCACCAATATTTTTTAGATCCGGGTAATGGAATTGAAAATAGTCAGAAATAGTAGGCTCTTTAATGCCTGCGCCTTTATGAACTGAAATACCGGGCGGTTTATTAATGATAAGTATGTGGTCATCTTCAAACAATTTTGAAAATGAAAAACCTTCAAGTGAATATAAAGAAATTTCCTTGGGGAAAACTATCTCTACAACAGATCCTTTTTTTACTTCGATATTCTTTCTTTTGCAAATAATTGTGTTTATCTTGACGTTACCTTCTAAAATATACTTTTCAATTTTGGATCTTGAAACAGTTTCAAGAGAATCTCTTAAAAAATGGTCGAGTCTTAATGAAGAGTATTCAGCCTTAAATATTCTCTTATGCATTTAAATAAATATATCACTGTTCACTTTTATTCAGTTTTCTCCTGAAGTTAAGATAGAGAAAAATAGAGAGCAGAACTCCGACAATACTTATTAATTGAGGGATTGAAAGACTTATGAATGGTGCGTCAGTTCCACCAAAAATATATCCTCTGTCAGGATCACCACGGAAGTATTCAACAAAAAATCTAATAAGTGAATAGTTGAAAATGTAAATTGCAAAAATTTTACCATCAAATGTCCGCTTTTTTTTGTATAAGAATAAAAGTAATATGAAGTTGAGAAGATTCAATAACGCTTCCATTAATTGAGTAGGGTAAATGGATCTTCCGATGGGGACGTTGGTTTCCTGTCCCAGATCGGGGAATATAATACCGATAGAACAGCCATGGGCATCTCTTCCATAGCAGCATCCGGCGGAAAAGCATCCAAGTCTCCCGAAGAAATGACCCAATGCGATAGAAGGACCTGCGAGATCTCCGATCTTTTTAAAATCCATCTTTTTTTTGCGAATAAACCATATTGCAAAAAGAAGACCAAAGATCAGACCACCATAAAATACTCCTGCCTGTGTCAGGAGCTCTTTGATCTTTCCCGGATTCTTTGTATAGTATCCGAACTCTGTAAAAAACAGATATATTTTGGCCCCGAGCAATCCGATCAATATAGAGAAAAATATTAGATCAGAAAGATTCTTTGTGTTGATATTGTCCTCTTTTCCCAGTTTTAGTCCCAGCATCATTGCAGATAAAACTCCAATAGCCAGGAGGAAACCATATGTATGAATTGTGAGAGGACCAATTTTAAAAAGTATTGGAAGCATATTAATTCTCCTTTGTGTTCAAAGTGACACACTTATTTCTTAAAACTGTGATCAATAAAAGAATTATTCCTACTGAAATGAACGAATCTGCGACATTGAATGTAGGCCAATGATAGCTTTTTATGTAAATATCAATGAAATCGACTACGTATCCAATGGAGAATCGGTCAATTATATTTCCAATAGCACCACCTAAAATAAAAGAAAGAGAGATCAATTCGAGTTTACAGGTTTTTGATGTTTTTATAAATATATAGATCACCGTTATTAAAGCAATTACAGAAATAATTGTTATTACAGTAGGAATGATGTGATTTTTACTGTTGGAGAATAAACCCCAGACAACTCCTTTATTTCTTACATAAATTATCTCAAAAAAACCTTTGATAATAGTAACATGATCATATAGTTTTAAATTTCCTTTTATAAAAAATTTTGAAATCTGGTCGACAACGATAATTACAGCTATTAGTGACAAATACCATTTCTTTTTAAATATTTCCAAGACCAATCTCCTTTACAACATCAGCACATCGAGGACATAATTCTGAAAACGTTTCTGAATGCTCCGAAGGTTTAAACCAGTTCCAACACCTTGGGCATTTTTCTCCGCTATATTTTTTAACTTTTATTATTTCTGATGAGCCGGACAACAGCTTCAGATCTGAAACGACGATGATCTTTTTGAGAAGGTCACGTTTATCATTGATCTCATTGAAAAGTGTGGCAGGGAGTGTTATTTCGACATCTGCCTCAAGAGAATCGCCAATGATTTTTTCGTTACGAGCATTTTCGATCTCTTTAAGAACAATATTCCTTAATCTAATCAGTTTTTCCCATCTGTCAGTATCAGATCTTTTAGAAATTGAAGTATTGATTTCCGGAAAATTATTAAGATGAATGGACTCACTTTTATCCTTGAAATCAGGAAGATGTTCCCAAACCTCTTCCGAAGTAAATGATAATATCGGTGCCAAAAATAGTGAAGTTTCGGTTAACAACTTAAAAACCACCGATTGTGAAGCACGTCTCTTTTTTGAATGAATGGAATTACAGTAAATATTATCCTTGATTATACTTAGATAAAAAGAACTGAGATCAATAACAAAAAAATTAGAGATTGCATGGTAAATCGTGTGAAATTCAAAGTTCTTGTAAGCTTCAAGTATTGTTTTCTTCAGAAATTCCAATCTTTCAAGAATATATATATCCAATTCGCTCATTTCTTCCGTTTTTACCATATCGGTATCAGGAGAAAAGTCGTTTAGAACTCCTAACATAAATTTCCATGTATTTCTGATCTTCCTGTAACTTTCAGTTACTCTGGAAAGAACTTCATTTCCAAGCTTTATATCTTCTCTGTAGTTTACCATTGCAACCCAAAGTCGTAGTATCTCTGCTCCTTTATCTTTGATTATTTCCTGAGGTGAAATAATATTACCCAGGGATTTTGACATTGCCTTTCCATTATGATCAAGTACCCAACCATGAGTTAATACCTTTTTATAGGGTGAAGTATCTTTATAACTGATCCCGACAAGAAGTGATGAGTGAAACCATCCTCTGTATTGATCTCCGCCTTCCAGGTAGAGATCGGCCGGGAAGTGATGGCCGGGAGAGTTTTCTATAACACCAAAAGATGATCCCGACTCAAACCAGACATCGAGGATATCCATCCCTTTTTCAAAGTCTGAAGATCCGCATTTACTGCATTTTGTTCCTGAAGGGATAAAAACAGAGATATCATCTTTATACCATGAGTCAGACCCGTTCTTCCTGAAATGATCACGGATCCCGTCTATAATATCTACGTCTACAAGAGGTTCATTGCATTTTTTACAGAAAAAAACAGGTAAAGGAACTCCCCAATTCCTCTGTCTGGAGATACACCAGTCAGGTCTGTTCTCGATCATATTTGAGATCCTTTCTTCTCCCCACTCCGGGATCCATTTTATTTTTTTTAATTCCTTAAGGGCTTTTGAACGGAGTTCAGCTTCATCCATTGCAATGAACCATTGCTCTGTTGCCCTGTATATTATAGGCTTTCTGCATCTCC
>CAYNUG010000055.1:0-12603 GCA_964400545.1 uncultured Clostridia bacterium
GCAGAAAAAAGTGATTTCAAACGAATAGTATTCTCAAATAAAGAGAGATCATTAGATAAATTTGGCGAGGTTCTCTTTAGCTATTCAGGTAAAAATTATTTGAATTTAAAACAGAGTTCATTTCCAGTCTCCAAATTTGGCAGATCAATAGAAATGAAAAATGATCTAAAAAATTCAAACAGGGTATATTTAACACTGTATTGCAAACACTGGGATCGGGTATCGATAAAAAAGGATAATGTTCTCATTGAGACAAGAAAGATCCGGCGCGGATTTAATGAATTTTCAATTGAATTGAAATACGGGGAATCATTAAAGTTAACTATGGAAAAGAACAAAGATGTATGGTTTTCCGAGCCGGTTCTTTACAGATACGGTTCCAAAGAAAGAAAACTTGTTTTTCTGATAATTGCTGATACTCTTGGAGCAAAACATATTGATATTTATAATCCTGCAAAGAATACATCCCCCAATATAAGTGAATTGGCGAAAGATTCAGCTCTCTTTTTAAATTCGATTTCCAGTTCTTCATATACTCCGTCATCTCACATGAGTATTTTTACATCACAATATGCGTTTACCCATGGAGTGAGAGTTCGGACGGAATATTTTAACGGGAAAAGAGTTGATGATGAAAAATTTATAGTCCCTCTTGCAGAAGATGTTAGAAATCTTGCTGAAAATTTATCTGAGAAATTTATAATGATCAGTTACAATGGCGGTGGGAATGTTTGTCCACAATTCGGGTTCTTCAGAGGCTTTAATCTCTGGAGAGGATTTGAACGTGATATAACTGATCCTCGTGCTTCAGAACAACTTTTCATGAGAGCAAAAAGGAACTTGGAAAAGAATAAATTTTTGAATGCATTTTATTTTCTACACACTTACCATCTCCATGCACCATACAAACCCGGGAAAGAGTTTGTCCCGGAATTAAAGGAGGGGGGATTTAACAGTTTTGATTTCAACAAGGATCTAGGGGGAGTAAAGGCGTTATTTCATAAGTTCAATGATTCAGAGAGGAAGAACATTCTTGAGCTTTACGAAGGTGAGATAAGAAGTTTTGATAAATATTTGGGAGATTTTATTAAATATTTGAAAGAAAAGGGTTTGTACGAATCATCGATGATAGTTGTGACATCAGATCATGGAGAGGAGTTTAATGAACATGGAAGCTGGACCCATGCCACCTCTCTATACAATGAGCAGATAAAAGTTCCTCTAATTATCAAATTCCCATTTCAAAAATATAAAAATAAAAGAATTAATGATTTTGTCGGTCAGATTGATATTCTTCCTACATTACTGGATTATTATAAGATTGATGCTCCAAAGGAGATTAGAGGAGTATCCCTTTTAAAATATCTGGAAGAAGAACAGATTCCAAACAGAACTATCCTAAGTTCACTTTATTTGTGTAAACCTTTTATGATGGTGCCGGGAAAGATCTCCCTGATCAATAATGGTTTTAAATTGATCTTCAATGAAAAGCGCTCCCCGTTCGCAAAGAACTTTTTTACTTATCCGATCCCTTACAATGAGGGATTTGAATTATACAATATTGTTGAAGATCCCGACGAAAAACATGATATTTTCAATAGTAATCTTCCGATAAAAGATTCTCTTGTTAACGAGATGTTGAAGATAATAAAAATTTATAGAATTCTGGACAAAAATAGTAAGAACGGGATTCAAGTGCCTGATGATGTTAAGAAACAATTGAAGACCCTTGGCTATATGTAGATATTTTGATCGGATAAAATCAGTCATTTTTAATTATTAATGAGATATTTGCCAATATCTTTTATGTAGAGATATTAATGAAAACTTGGAGGAAGAAATGAAAAAGATCTTAATTCTTACAACAGTTCTTTTGGCTATGGCCATGTTTAGTTATACTCAGTCCATAACGGTAACAAGACCTTCATCCGGAGAAGAGGTTGTAAAAGGCCATTCTTACACCATCCGGTGGACAAAGGAAGGCAGGATGGCCGAAAATGTGAAGATTCGGTTGTTTAATGTTGCCGGTACAGAAAGGGTCCTTGAAATAAAAAACATGACCGAAAATTCGGGGCACTATGAATGTCCGGCCAATCTTTTTAACTCTGTAATCGCAGGAAATTATAGGATACGTGTTAAAACAATTGATAATGAGGTTTTTGATGATGGCGATGTGTTCTCTCTGGTTGATCAGGGTTCTGAACCGGGTACTGAACCTCAACATGGAAATAAATCAATAAGAATATTAACACCAAATGGAGGCAGAAGTCTTGCGCAGGGGAGTACTATTAGAATTTTGTGGAAACCGAAAAATCTTACAAATAATGTTGTGATCTCACTATTAAAGAACGATAGGGTTTTTGGAACTATTGTTTCCGGACTTGCTCCTGGACGGATATCTTATGACTGGCGTATTGGGGCAACCGAGCTGAAAACGGCACTTCCCGATACTGGTTTTAAGATAAGAATTGATGAAAGAGGAGGTTCCGGTATTTTTGATGTAAGTGACAGATCGTTCGCTATTGAAGCTCCGAGGAATATTGATCTCTCATGTTATATCGGTGTAGCCAGGGTCTCACGGGCTTTAAAAGCAGTGAGAATTGTAGTGAATGTAAAATGCAGGAATTTTCCCGGTTCGCTGACTAATGTTCCGGTAAAAATATCATTAATAAGAAAGAGTGATGGAACCGTTTGTCATATGATCACCAAGAGGATCCCGGAGATCACATACAAAGGGAGCAGCTATGAATATTTTGTTTCCCAACGTCTTCACTTTGGCGATTGCTGGGATGCATATTCTAGTGGTGGCGAATTTGAAATTAAAGCTGTAGTTGATCCTGAGGATAATTTCAGGGACAGGAGTCGTCTTAATAATACTGCCAGGAAGACCATAAAAAAAGATTAAATTAATAAAAGGGAGTGGTTTTTTCTACTCCCTTTTCTCTTTAAGTTCAGATAATTTCCCTCTTTAAGTAGCTCATTAATTAATGTATAATTACTTAAAGAGAAGGGGGTTTTTTTAATCTCCTTTCCGTTCTTGGAGATTCGTATGAAAAAGAGTGTGACAATTGTTGTAACTGCCGTGATAATAATTCTTGTTTTATTCCTTTTTTTCCAACAGAAGAACAAACCCGAGAACCTTGATCATATTTTTCTCATAACTATCGATACTCTTCGTGCCGATCATATGGGAAGTTACGGATACCCCAGGAACACAACGCCATTTCTCGATTCTATTGCATCTAAAGGTGTTTTGTTTGAAAATGCAATTTCGCAATCTGCAAGTACTTGCCCATCTCATTCATCGATCTTTACCGGATTGTATCCGTCCCAACACTTGGTTCTTGCCAACGGTTTCATTCTTGATGATTCTTTTGTAACACTTCCGGAAATTCTCAGAAAAAGAGGATATACAACCGTTGCTTTCACGTCTACTGACAGGCATTTCCTTGCTTCGAACATTGATCAGGGATTTGATACTTACGTCGAACCGGAAGACACGAAAAAAAGTTATGACCTATCCTATATGAAGGGGGAATATACTGTAAATAAAGCGATAAAGTGGTTGCAAAATTTTGATAAGAATAAAAAAGTATTTATGTGGATACATTTGTTTGATCCGCATCTTCCCCGCAAGATGTCGAAAAAGAAGATCAGAAGATATTATTCGGATAAAGAGAGGAAAGGGTTTAGAAGGTATTTGAACGGTTATCTTAAAAGAAGTGATAATAATATATTTAAAAAATTTATCAGGGTTGATAAATTTATTACTAAATATGATTCAGAGATACGTTATGTAGATGAGCAGATCAACTCCCTTTTCCAATTTGCAGAAAGATCAGGATTGAATGATAGAGCTTTGTGGGTGATAACGGCAGATCATGGTGAGGGTCTGGGGCAGCATGATTGGATAGAGCACGGGATGGAATTGTACAGGGAAGCGGTTCATGTTCCTCTCATTTTTTATTATCCACGGTCAGAAAGGGGATTTAAGGTCCCGAATGTTGTAGAAAATTTTGATATTTTCCCGACTATTCTTGAATTAACCGGAACATTTAAGAAAAAATATGGAGGAATGAAAATACCGGCCCGATCACTTAAAAAAGTGCTGCTAACAGGGATCGGGGAAGAATTGAATTCGGGAGCTTTTACCGAGAGGCAATTGCTAAGGCAGGATACTCCGGATAATGAGATCGCACCCGCTTTTAAAAAGTTCTACAAAGAGGGGGAAAAATATTCTCTGCAAATAGGGAATTACAGGTATATATACAGATCAAAAGGGAAGGATGAGCTTTTCAATATTGATAAAGATCCTTTTGAATTGACAGATCTGTTGAATAAAGAAGAAAAGATCAAGGATGGTGTTAATCTAAAGAAAAAATTGTTAAAGATAATTTTTATGATAAAACGTGAATCAGGGAAAAATGCAAAAATTACGAATAAAAAGATCATTGAAAGATTAAAATCGCTGGGTTACGTATTTTAAAGGAATGGATACTACTCTGATCGATAAAAGAGGAAAAAGTATAAAGATCCTTTTTCTGATGCAAGTTCCCCCTCCGGTTACCGGTGCTTCTCTACGTAATTCTGAAATATTTGAGATAATAGATTCAAGTGCTGAATATTATGCAAAACTTATCCCTTTTAATTTTGCAAAAAATGTTTCATTATTGTCAGGTTTCTCTATCCTGAAGGTTTTAAAAGCTTTTCGGATCTCAGCAAGAATGATATATGATCTTGTTTTTTTCAGACCGCAGATTGTCTATATGACTCCTGTACCGCATGGTTTTGCATATTACAGAGATATAATAAATATTTTGATCGCAAAGATGTTTCGGAAAAAGATGGTTTTTCATCTCAGGCCACTGGGATTTAAAGCTCAATCAGAGAGAAATAAGTTCTATCGGACCATAAATAAGATCTTATTCAAGAATACTTATGTTATATGTTTATCAAAGATCGTGAGTTTTGATATTGAAGGGATCTATAACGGAGAGTGCATTATTCTCAACAATGGAATTAAGGCTGTTAAATTCGAAAAAGAGAAGAGCAAAAATAGTGAGCCTGTTATAATGTTCTATTCGAATCTTTTTTTTGCAAAGGGTATTGTTGATTTCCTGGAGTTATTATCAATTCTTAAGCAGGAAGGAGTTAAGTTTCGTGGACAAATATATGGGCAGGAAGGAGATATATCGGTTGATGATCTTAATAACCTTATTAATAGATTCGGATTGTCAGTGGATGTATCATATCATGGTAAAGTAAATGGAAATGAAAAGTATAAAATACTTTATAGTTCAGATATTTTTGTATTCCCTACGCATAATGAAAATTTCCCCGGGGTCATACTAGAGGCCATGCAGGCGTCAGTTCCGGTTGTTTCGGTGTATGAAGGATCGATCCCTGAGATCGTTGTAGATGGAGAGACAGGATTCTTGAAGGAGAAAGGGGACAATGAGGGTTTGGCGGAAAGGGTGAAGTTCCTGATCGAGAATCCGGAGATCCGGGAAAAGATGGGGAGAAAAGGGAGAGAAAGATTCTTGAATTTTTATACTCATGAAAAGTTTGAAAGAAATATATCTAAAATTTTCAGATCGATCGTCAATTCAAAGAAGCTATATTAAAACTGTATCGTTGAAAGATTTGATTAATGAATAATGAAAAGAGAGAGAAAATTCTTTTTCTGATGCAGGTCCCTCCTCCTGTTACAGGTGCATCTCTCAGAAATATGGAAATTTTCAATATGAGAGAATTAAGAGAGCAGTATGCGATAAAGCTGATCCCCTTTATATTTGCAAAAAATGTATCAGATCTTTCTGTTTTTTCAATATTAAAAATTGTTAAAGGATTGAAGATATCATTCCTGATAGTGATTAATATGATCTTTTTTAGACCTGACTTTGTTTACATGACCCCTGTTCCGAAAGGATTTGCCTATCTAAGAGATGTGATAAATATTTTTCTTGTTAAGCTGTTTCGCAAAAAAACAGTTTTTCACTTAAGATCGTTGGGTTTTGGGGAGAAGTCAAAAAATAGTTTATTTTTCAGGATTCTAAACAGAATGATCTTTGAAAATGTCTATGTGATCGCCCTGTCTGGGACAACGGCTAAAGATATTGAGAGAATATATAAAGGAAAAATATTTATTGTGAATGACGGAATAAAAGATGAAAATCCTGTGGCAGATTTCAATAACAGAAAAGCTGGAATTGTTAAAATTGTATTTTTCTCAAATCTTTTCTTAGCAAAAGGGATTGTGAATTTCCTGGAGATATTATCCATATTAAAAAATGTAGTTCGGTTCTCAGGGGAAATATACGGACAGGAGGGTGATCTGTCTGAAAAAGAGCTGATGAAATTTGTGGATAAACTAGGATTGTCAGATTTTGTGAGTTATAAGGGTGAAGTTCCTGATCGAAAATCCGGAGATCCGGGAAAAGATGGGGAAAAAGGGGAGAGAAAGGTTTTTAAACTTGTATACTATAGGGAAATTTAATAATAATATTCTTAAAGTTCTAAAATTGATCGTGGAGTCTAAAAAACCGGGTTGAAATAGTGTAAAATACTAATAAATATGAAAAAGTCGGCAAAGATATATATAGCAGGGCACCGGGGCTTGGTGGGTTCTTCCATTATGAGGCTTCTGGATAAACAGGGATTTTCAAATTTGATATTTAGAACTCCGGAAGAACTTGATCTCGAGAGACAATCTGATGTTGAGAGATTTTTTGAGTCTGAAAAACCTGAATATGTGTTTCTGGCTGCAGCTAAGGTTGGCGGGATAATGGCAAATAAAAATTATTCGGCAGAATTTATTTATAATAATTTATCCATTCAGGTTAATGTAATTAACGCTTCTTACAGATCAGGTGTAAAAAAATTGCTTTTTCTGGGGAGTTCTTGTATTTATCCAAAACTTGCAGATCAACCGATAATTGAAGGGGCTCTTCTGACTTCACCTCTTGAACCTACTAATGAAGCATATGCAATTGCGAAGATCGCCGGGTTGAAAATGTGCCGATATTATAATGAACAATATGGTACAAATTTTATTTCTGTAATGCCGACCAACCTTTATGGTCCCAATGATAATTATGACATTAATAAATCGCATGTTCTTCCTGCCCTCATCAGGAAATTTACTCTTGCCTGCTATCTGGAGGATAATGACTGGGGAGGTCTTCATAATGATTTTCGTAAATGCCCGGTTGCGGGACTTAATGATGATCCATCAGAAGGAGAGATCCTTGAAAAGCTGAAAGATCTTGGGATCTGGAAAGAACAAATGGGTGGTGTTACTGTTACATTGTGGGGTTCGGGAACACCAAAAAGAGAATTTCTTCATGTTGATGATCTTGCTTCAGCAGTTGTTTTTCTAATGGAAAAATATAATTATTCTGATATAGGGGAAGTGATCAACATTGGAACGGGGGAGGATATTTCAATTAAAGAAATTGCAGAGATAATAAAAGATCTGACGGGTTTCGGGGGTAAATTGAATTGGGACAGATCAAAACCCGACGGGACCCCCAGGAAACTTTTGAATGTCAACCGGTTGAATGAATTGGGCTGGAGTCCGAAAATTTCCCTTATAAAAGGATTAAGGCGTACAATTGAAAATTATAACCTTATGAAAAAATGAGAAGATTAAGCGATCTTATTTCAATAGATCTCCCCGAAAATATTTTCAAAATAACAACAGTATTGATCATTATTATGTTCATGGTGTTAGTTGTGATCTCAGTTTCTCCTCTCGATAAAATATCAGAGATAGGACTGTGGGATGAAACACGAATACTGGAAAACGGGATGAACTGGTCCTTTGATTCTATGTTCGTATACGAGAGTTCTCCTCTGTACTCTTTTTCCTATTTTCTTTTATCCCGTTTTATCGAAGATCCTATAAATGTTTATTATTTAAATCATATCCTCCTCCTGGCGGGTTTGATGATCTCAGTATTTTACGTTTTGTTCAAAATTTCAGGTTCACTTTTATGGCCTGTAACGGTAACACTCTCTTTTGTCTATTTCAAATTTTACAAGATCTGGCCGAGGGTCAATTTCCTGACTTCAATAATATTAATTTTAGGGTTTTTCACTATTTATAAAACTAAAGATCGATTTCTTAAGATAAATCTGTCATTGGTACTAAGTTACATTTTGATCTTCATAAGACCGGAATTTTATGTATCATTTTATCTGTTCTTTTTTCTGTCTATCATACTTTTCATTTCTCAATTACTTAAAGAGAGGAAAACCGGTGACTTCGGACTGAAAAATTTTCTTCTTAAGAAAAGGACCGGAATTGTATTGTTCTTTATTGTTGTCTGCTTGTTGGCTGTTTTTGTTCTTCCTGCACCCAATGATTCCCGGCGGTCATTTACTGCCTTCGGACAACATTATTCTGTAAATATTCACAGGGTAGAGGGGCATTCTACTGATCCATGGACATCATGGGAAACTGTGGTCAAACGAGATTTCAAAGATTCTAAAGGTGTTGTAGGTGCATTTTTTGTAAATCCCGGTGCATTTTTTTCTCACATTGGCCGGAATATTTCAGAGTTTGTACTAATGAATAAAAATATTTTCCTGAAGAGATATGGCTATTCTATTTTACTGTTTATGGCCATTCTTTTTTTCCTGATCAGATATTTTTTCAAAATAAAAAAAAAAGAAATACCGGGAATATTTGCAGGGAAAGATATTTATGACTATTATCTTTTACTCATTTTCATGTTTCCTGTTGTGTTGTCAATGTTTCTAATTTACCCACGAATACACTATTTTCTTCTATTTTGGACTATGTTAATCCTGATGCTGACGATATTTTTGTTCGGATATAAGATCAGGAGACCGAAATTATTTGATCATGTTTTCACTATAGTTCTGATAACAGGATTGTTGATATTCCCGATGACGATCACATCGGGTTCGTATGACAACAATCTTAGTATTATTAGATCATTGAGAGAGTTTGAAAAAAGCAGGCAAATGGGATCAGTGCTGGAACTTGAGATGGGATGGAGCACATATTTAAAAACTGTTAAGAAGCCGCCCCTCCGTATCCTGAATGCTTCGGAGAGCTGGTACAAAAGAAATATTGATACTATTATTGTTTCAATGAGGCTTAAAAATAATATTGAGGGAAAGCCACTTATGAATATATTGAAAGTTCCAGGAAAATACGGTTTCAGAAAACATTTTCTAAAAAACAATTTCTATCTTTTGTTGAACATAAAAAATGACTAATTCTTTATTTAATATTGTTAAAAACAAGGCGGTCAACGGAACAAGATACTTTCTTGTTAATGAATTACCCGGATATTTTAATTTCTTCCTTGTAACAGAGTTTCCGAAATCCGGCGGTTCATGGATCGGGCAATTGATCTCAGGTTATTTTGATATTCCTTTCCCCCGAAATAATTTCCCGAGATTCGGTATGTCGGTAGTGCACGGTCATTATCTGCCTAAAAATAAAATCAATAAAACAAAAAAAATATTCTGGATGGTTCGGGATGGGAGGGATGTAGTAGTTTCATCTTACTACTATTATCTTTTTCCCAATGAGAGGAATAAGAAAAATCCGAAGGATATGTTGTACTATAAAAGCCGACTCCATTTTAAAGAAATAGAGGATATAAAAAGAAATCTTCCAGAATATATAAAGTTCATTTTTACACATAAACCTAATGTGATAACCCGGTTCGGCTTTGAAGGGAATTGGGCGGGTTTTAACAGGGAATGGGTTGAGTATTGCAGTGACAGTGCCCCAAACGGGCAGTTGATCCGTATACCATACGAATCTCTTCTGGACGATACGGAAAAAGAGCTTAAGCGGATCATCGGATTTGCATCGGATGAAGAGATAGATAATCATAAAATAAAAGAGATTGTACAAAGGTTCAGTTTTAAAAATCAATCCGGGAGGAGACGGGGGGAAGAAAATAAGATTTCCTTTCTAAGGAAGGGAATTGCCGGAGACTGGAAGAACAAGTTCTCTCGGGAAGCAGCCGAGATTTTTGATCATTATGCCGGAGAAATGCTGATCGAACTTGGATATGAAACTGACAGAGATTGGGTTAAAAAGGTTAAATAAGGTATGTTCTGAGGTGTATAAAGCATGATCAAAAGGGTACTGACAACTTCATTCTATTCAATAGTATCAAGATTTTTCATTACGGCCACTAATCTTTTTGTTGTTTTCTATGTGTCCAAATATCTGGGTAAAATGGAGCTTGGGAACTACGGGATCGTATTCTTTTTTTTCATTCTATTCAGTGTTCTTTCTTCTTTCAGCCTAAGCCTGTTCTTCGGGAAAGAGATAGCAAAATATGAAAGAGGAAGCAGGGAGGAGTCCGAGATACTTAATGAGCTTATTCTTGTTACAATTATCGGGATTTTAATTACTTTGATCCTTCCGGTAATTATTTTTTTATTCTACAAAAAAATAAGTTTTTCTCTGATTATGCTATCTGCAGTAGCAGGATATTTTCTTGGTATTGAGAGGAATCTAGGGGGGATATTACTTGGCAGGGAGAGAATGCCCCTTGAAGCTATTACAAATTTCTTCTCTTTTTCAGTGATATTTTCATCAATGTTTTTTTCAACTGAATATTTCAATTCTATTAATAAGATCTTTTTTCTAAAGATATTTGTATTGATAGCAGTAGTATTATTGAAACTTTGGTTCATAAGGGACCATTTTAAAGGACTCAGGATCAACCTGAAGTTCAGGTTTTTCAAGGAGGGAAAGTTTTACTGGTTCGGAGGAATGTCCAATGTTGTACTACGTGAGGTTGATATTCTAATTCTCTCATTTTTTATAGACAGGTCGCTTCTTGGCGCTTATTTCCTGGCATTAAGGATATATTTTTCTTTTGGTGTATTATCAGAAGTAATTACATACGGGTTAACTCCCTTCATTTCAAGAACCTATTCGGGAAAGGAAAGGAGAGGTTTTAAAGAGTTTAACCGGGGAGTGATGGTCATAATCTCAACTATGGCCTTGCTGTCAGCATTAATACTGTTCTTCAGCAGGGAGTATATAATATCTTTGTTTGCAGGCAATCTTGTTGAAACTTCGGGAAAGTATCTTTTTTATTTCTCTTTTCTCTTATTCTTCAGGTTCTTTTCTTTTTTTACAGGTATGATACTGACATCCACTGAATTTCAAAAGATCAAATTTTATATTATTTCGAGTTCATCATTGATCATGATAGTGTCCGATGTGATGCTTGCTCCGATTTTCCAGATCAAGGGAATTATTTTTTCGAGATCACTGGTCGAAATCGGGATATTCTTTGCCTATGCTTACTTTGTCAGGAAGATCTTCAAAGAATACAGATCTGTCTGATCTTATTTTGTACTTTAGAAATTGAATTCATCCCTTAGAAAGAAAGTTTAAAAAAATGTATAATATAACTTAATGGAAAAGAAGAAGTTATTAAATATAGGCGTATCTACGGGAAAATATGGTGAGTTCACTAAAAAGATAATAGAGTTGGCCCGTGTTAAAAAGGGAGGATATGTCTGTGTGGCAAATGTTCATATGCTGATCGAGGCATATAATGATCCTGATTATTCAAGAGCAATAAACAATGCCGATATTATTACTCCTGATGGGATGCCCATCGCTATATTATTGAAACTTTTGTATGGCAAGAAACAGGACAGGGTTGCGGGTATGGATCTACTACCTGATCTTTTATTGCTTATGGAGAGGCAGAAGCTTTCAGTTTTTTTCTACGGTTCGACAAACAAATCTCTTCGAAAAGTTATTTCCGGAATTAGTTCTGAGTACCCTGAATTGACTATTTCAGGGACTATTGCGCCGCCTTTTGGAGATATCCCTCCTGATATCATCGAAGGTCATTTTGCGGAGATCAGAAAAACGGATCCTGATATTATTTTTATTGTTCTCGGATGTCCGAAACAGGAGAAATTAATGGCAAAGATGTCAGATAAAGTTAACGGGATCATGATCGGGATAGGTGGTGCTGTTCCGGTGTTCACCGGAGAAATAAAAAGAGCCCCGGTATGGATGCAGAAATATTCTCTTGAATGGTTGTTTCGACTGATCCAGGAACCTCGAAGACTATGGCGGCGTTATTTGTATACAAACATAAAATTTATTCTGCTTGCTTTCATCGAAGTTATAAAAAGAAAGATTTTAAAAAGAACAGATTCATTGTAAAATAAATAGATATGAAAATTTTAATAACAGGGACTGCAGGTTTTATAGGTTATCATCTTGTAAAAAAACTTACGGGTACGGGTATGGAAATTGTAGGATTAGATAATATTAATGACTATTATGATATAAATCTTAAATATTCCAGGCTTGAGGATACCGGGATAGAAAGAGAAAAGATCGAAGAAGGTAAAATTATAGAGAGTGAAAAATTACCGGATTATTCATTTATAAAACTTGATCTGAAGAATTCAGAAGAAGTGAACAGGATTTTTGATAGATACAGGTTTGATATTGTATGTCACCTTGCAGCTCAGGCCGGGGTCAGATATTCTATTGATAATCCCAGAGCGTATATTGACAGCAATCTTATCGGATTTGCAAATATACTTGAGAGTGTCAGAAATTATAAA
>CAYNUG010000056.1:0-12429 GCA_964400545.1 uncultured Clostridia bacterium
TTAGTACGTTGAAAATCCTTTCCGGAACCAAGAAGAAATGTGTAATACAGTTTATTGCTAAAAAAAACGAAATAAAAAATGTGAAAAATCCGGGTTCAGTACTATCGGTGGCGATATGTACATTTACGGCCAGTCACGGGAAACAGAAGAAGACATCAATGCATTTCCCTGTTTTATTTGTAAAAAAATGATAATAAACAGCGGTATAAACAGAGTCATATGTTCATTAAGCGATAAGAATGAAAAGTATAAGATCTTCACGACAGAAGAGTGGATAAATGACTGGCAGCAACATGATATTATCCAGGATAAATATAAATACAAAGGATGATCACAATAAAATGAAAGTTAATCACATTGGTCTCACCGGCATGATGGCCTCAGGGAAAGGAGAAGTTGTTAAAGTCCTTGCAGATATCGGTTACAGATACATATCACTATCGGATATTGTCCGTGAAGAAGCTTCATCTTCTGGAAAAGCAGTCTCCAGGAGCGAAATGCAGGATATCGGCAACCGGTTGAGAAGCGAGGGGGGACCGGGAATCCTGGGGAAGAAAATAAGAGAAAAAATATCAACTTATCCAACAGGGAAATGGGTTATTGACGGTATCAGGAATCCTCATGAAGTTACGGAACTGAAAGGACTGAACCCTTTTCTACTTGTTGCTGTTATTTCAAAAAGAGAGATAATACTTAAAAGGCTGACCGAGCGGATGAGAGATACCGACATTGCGGACATTGAGCAGCTTAACATCAGACTTGACCGTGAGTGGGGAACGAATGAGCCCGAAGGTGGGCAGCAGGTGGGGAAATGTGTTGATATTTCAGATTATATTATCGAAAATAACGGAAACCTTAATGAACTTAAAGTAAAGGTTCTTGAGATCTTACGACAGATGGAGGTGGAAAATGAGTAAAAGAGCTGCAGTTTATCCCGGATCTTATGATCCTCTTACTAACGGTCATATTGATATAATTGAAAGGGGCCTGAAACTATTTGACAAAATCATTGTTACAGCACTGAAAAATCCTTCCAAAACTTACCTCTTCCCGCTCGAAGAAAGAATTGCAATAATGGAGGAAACCTTCAAGGGAAGGAAAAACATTGAAATTGACTATTTCGAGGGACTTCTTGCTGATTATCTTGAAAAAAAGAATACTTACACAGTGGTCAGAGGCTTAAGGGCAATATCAGATTTTGAGATCGAATTTCAGATGGCACTTATGAACAGGAGCATCAAAGATAAGATAGAGACAATATTTCTCGTTCCTTCAATTTCCTATTCCTTCCTTAGTTCAAAACTTGTCAAGGAGATCTATAAGTTCGGAGGTGAAATAAAATCAATGGTCCCGGATATTGTTGACAGGAAATTGAAAGAGAAATATTCAAAGAAGTAAACTTCTATCTTTCTCCGCATATCTTCCTGTTTATAAGAGTGGCCTGATAAGCAGCACCAAAACCATTATCGATATTTACCACACTCATCCCTCCGGCACATGAATTCAGCATTGACAGAAGTGCAGCTATCCCTCCGAAATTTGATCCATATCCTACAGAAGTTGGTACTGCGATAACAGGTGTGGAGGTCAGTCCGGAGACTACTGATGGTAATGCTCCCTCCATCCCGGCAACAACTATAAGAACTGAATAATCATTCAACCTTTCTCTAAGATCCAGGATACGTTTTAAACATGCAACCCCGACATCATATTCCTTTTCAACGATGTTCCCGAAATATTGAGCTGACAGGAAAGCCTCTTCTGCAACATTTTCATCTGATGCTCCTGCAGATAGAATAAGGATCTTACCATCTATCAACGGTTTTATCTCTTTGTCAAAAGTAAGGATATTTCCATGGGGATAATACTTTAAAGAATCAAATTCTCTGGTAAGCTTTTCCGCTTTTTCACTATTTATTCTTGTAATGAGAACATTTTCCTCGATCTCTTCAAATTTATTTATTATTTTTTTGAGCTGTTCAATACTTTTCCCGCTACCGTATATCACTTCGGGAAGACCCCTTCTGAACTTTCTGTGGAAATCAAGTTTTATCTCCCCTATATCCTTGTAAGGGAAATGTTCTATTATTTTATAAAACTCTTTTTCAGAAAGTTTCCCTTCTTTAAGAAGTCTTATCTTTTCTTTCAAAACGTCTTCCATCTTTTCCTGATCTATTTCGATCCCCATTATTATTCTTTAGTGTTTTCAATCTCCACAATTTTTGTTTCTGATTGTTCGGGTGAGGCCGGTAAGGGAACTTCACTTTAACAGGGTCTACACCGATCACGCTCTGCCATCTGTTATTACCGAGACCTTCCTTGTAAGAATGATATATATAGGGGATATCGTCAGCTTCAAATCCCATTACATAAGCAGCAAGGGAATCCGCAAGAACAGGATCTTCGGAAGCGATCGCAAATCCATGAAATACAGGGCTGCCTTTTATCGGGCCTTTTCCCTCCATCCCGTAGAGTCCGTCAACCAGAACAAGTGAAGGAGATATATGCTTTAGAAGTTGTGCGAAATTTCTACCTGCCATATCGAGTTGTTTCGGGAATCTTTCTTCATCTGACAATTTCAATTTTTTTATATTATTAAGCAGACCGCCGAACAGAAAACCTCTCTCCTCAGCTTTGACATACCCCGATTGCCCCGGAATAGACAGAATACAGGGAAAAAGATGATGTGTTTTAGGAGGAACTACGGATATTGTGTAATCTGCTTCAAATTCTGTATAACTGACCTCTTTTTTCCCGGTCATCGTCTCTACTTCAAATTTTTTGTCGTGAGGAAGCGAATCAAGATTCTGAAGTTTTACACCCATAAGCTCGATCTCTTTATATCTGAACTTATAAAAAATATCCCATGTGCTTTTCTTTGTGTAGAAAGCACCATCAGAACCTTCAATTACAGTTATGTCGCTAATGCCGTAATTCTCTCTTAAATATTTGATAAGACTTTCAACCGTTTCATAATGGGTATTTGCATATATTTCCCTTGATCCGGAAAGATTTATCTTAACCGCTACTTTATCCGATGATCTTATGGAAAGTTCGGGAGCAATCGCATCAAGAATCTTTTTTACAAATTTCCCCTGTCTGGTCTCCTTCGTGAGCGCTACTTCTTTTCTTTCCATAAAAAATGACCGGGTTACTTAATTACATCGAACGGGATAACCACCTTCCCTTTCAATCCTTTCACATTATTATCCAGGATATCAATAGAAAGTGAATATTTCCCCTCTGTAAGTTCTTTATTCTTTTGTCCGATGAGTTTTATCGGTTGGAAGAAATAGGGATTATGAAGTTTTACAGCCTTGAATGAAGCAAGTTTTTTCTTCCCTTTCAATATTGAGATCTTCGCTGTAAGATCCCATGGAGGATTCTTCCGAACCATTCCCGCTCCCTTCAAAAAGAACGTAAGGATGGGAGCATCCCCGGATCTGAACTTATAAGCATTTCCGGTATATGGTTCGAATTTCTGCTTCATGATACCGATCTGATAATTATCTCTGATTACTGTAAATCTCTTTTCGGGTTTTATCAGTGTGCTTACTTTTTTATAGAAAACAGGACGCGTATTACCAAGCACTTTCCTCTGAGCCGCAATGTCAGTAAGTGTCATCTTTGGAACCTTGATTCCGGCAAGCAAAGTACCATCCTCGGAATCATCAAAAGCATCAACCGAGATCAGGAGATCATACTCTCCGGGTTCCAGAATAAGTCCAAATGAAAAATATTTCACATCTCCAGATCCGTCATAAGGAACTTCAGATTTGAATTTCTGATATTCTGCTCCATTTCTCATTATCTTCAAAAAAAGATTAAAATAACTTGCTCTTTTTTTAAAGACTGGGGGTGCAGGTTTTTCAAATGCTTTCAGCGGAATTTTCTTGCTAATATCTTTTATTTTTTTATTCTTTTTTTCAATTTTTATATTTTCTTCAGCTGTTTTTTTCTCCATTTCAGCAACATAATTATCATATTTAATCTTATCAGCATTTACTTTTTCCTTAAGCCCTTTTTCCAATTCTGCTATCTTTTCATCCAGATCAGCAGTAAAAAGAAAATTTACAAAAACCGACTTCTGGAGGACATAATAATAAGTGTCTAATTGTTTCAGGTTATAGACATTATTAGATGTCCCGGTTTTCAACAATCCGTCCAGACCCAGCGACACTCTTTTTGGAACATCATTTTTCGCTTCATTTTTGTCAACATCATTATTCTGAGCAAAGCCGGTAAGAGCAATGATCAATATAAAACCAAATATTAAAATCGTTTTTTTCATAGGAATTTCCTCCTCTAAGCGATTATACCCTAATAGGCTGTAATTTTCAATTTGAAATGTCTTTCTTATTAGTGATATCCACCGTAATATAGATAATGCCCGGATATTTTATATCTGAACAGAACATCTTCTGACTCCGGACCTGCACCAATGTTGTGAACAACAAGATATCTTTTACCATCATAAGACTTCCTGTCAACGACAATACCAATATGCGGCAGGCCGGAAGGCAGTGTCCAACTAACTATATCCCCGGGAAAATAATCATCCGGATCGTTCGTTACGGGAAATTCTTTCCCTTTTCTGGAAAAAAATACCCTTAGATTCAATACTCTCCTGTGATCAATGTTAGTATCCGGCCCTTTCAATCCCCAGATGTCCGGATATTTGTTGAAATTCTCTTTCATGTCAAGATTGACATCCTTCTGAAGATCAATTCCGAGTGCTCTGTACGATCTTATCAGGACATCACTGCAAACTCCGATTTCCGGAGGGACATCCCCTCCCGGGAAACCGATCTTTCTGTAACTTCCATCATAGACAATGCTGCATTCTGTTCTTGCCAGTGCCGCATCGGAAATCTTTTTACCGAATCCCTCCGGTTCATTCTGCCTGAATCCGAACAGGATCAAACCGAAGGTCATCAAAATGAAGAAAAATATTTTCTTCATTTTCACTCCTGTTTAGTAATTATTTTCTTTGATCTCAAAATAGGACTGGGGATGCAAACATGCCGGGCAAAGTTCCGGTGCTTTATTACCCTCATGAAGGTAACCGCAATTTGTACATTTCCAGACAACGACGCCATCTTTTTCAAAAACTTTCCCAGAGTCAAGATTTACATACAATTTACGATACCTCTCCTCATGAGCCTTTTCAACCTGTCCAATAAGTTTATAGGCAGTAGCTATTTCCGGGAATCCTTCCTCCTCGGCAGTTTTTGCAAAAGCCGGATAAAGATCTGTCCATTCTTCTTTTTCACCATCCGCCGCTGCTTTAAGATTCTCAAGTGTTGTTCCTATTACACCGGCAGGATATGCTGCCGTGATCTCCACAACTCCACCTTCGAGAAACTTGAAAAATCTTTTTGCATGTTCTTTCTCGTTAAGAGCAGTTTCTGCAAACAATGCGGATATCTGTTCTAATCCATCTTTTTTTGCCTGTTTTGAGAAGTAATCATAACGCATACGAGCCTGTGATTCCCCGGCAAATGATTTCAATAGATTTTGTTCTGTTTTTGTTCCCTTTAAACTTTTCATATATATCTCCTTAGATTAATTATTACGATCCTTATTAAACTCCCCCGAAATGTTGAGCATAAAACCCGAAACTGCAAAACCCGGGATCTTGTTCTTCTCAAGATACTTACCAATAATGCCAGTAAGTTCTTCATTATAATAATCCTTAATTGTTTCTGAATTGTTACTGAGAAGATGATGATGATCTTCAGAGATAAGATCATACCTCATTTTATCTCCTCTCGAACTTATTTTATCAACAAGCTTTTTCTCCACAAAAGTTTCCAAAATATTGTAAACTGTACCGACCGCAATATTAGGCAATTTCTTTTTCACATCCATGAATACCTCCTCTGCGGTAGGATGAACCGAAGTCTCAGATATTGATTGTAATACAAGCATCCTTTGAGGGGTTACCCTGAGATCGCAATCCTTCAATTTTCTTATCAATAATTCTGTTTTCATCACTTATAGATAATAATAATTCTTATATAAGAATATTTCAAGTGTTCACGGTAAGAAAATTAATTATAGGATAAATCATCATTTAGGATGTTGGATCATCAGATCAATAACAGACCGGACAAACTAACCGGACATGGATGCGAAAGAGTCTACTTTTCCAGTATACCTTCGAGATATTCCTTATATTCAGGTGGAGGATCTATGAATAACACTCCTATTTCTTTAAGATTTGATCCTGCTTCCCCCTTATGATCATTAATCCATCTGACAGATCCTCTCAGAGTGACAGGATTCTCAGCTATCCTGAAGCTGACCTCTATTTCCTTATACGTGGGGAAAACACTATCAGCAATAATAGACATTCCTGTATTTGATATGCTTGTAAGAATTGCATTAAACTCTTTTCCTTCGTCCTTGATTATCAGATCCTTGATCCCATAAATTCTCGTCTCTTTTCTTGTCTCCATTCTACACCTTAACTATATAATAGTATTTAATGGAAAAATTTTAAATAAAATCATAAAATTTCTTTGAATTTTATAATATACAGTGTTGAGATCACTATGTCCGGACCACTATTTTGATATCAGATCTAATTTTTTCAAATATTGATCTATCACTACAGATAGGAAATAAATTCACCCGACACCCCACATATTGTGTTTTTTTAAAAAAATAATCCAAATATTCTTGACATTAGCGAATCCAAAAAATAAAATACTTGTGAGATACGTTAAAGGGAGAAGTAATGAAAGTTTTGTACGTTTCATCAGAAGCCGTTCCATACTCAAAAAGCGGCGGGCTTGGCGATGTAGCGGGAGCACTCCCTGAAAAGATCTCGGAAGAAGCAGATATAACACTGATAACCCCCCTTTATAAAAATTCATCCGGAACAAACTCCGGACTAAAAAAAATATCGGAATTCAAAGTAAGATCATCCGGTGACGAGTTGAGTTTCGTGATCTTCGAAGCTGTGAAGAAAAAAAACTTCAGGGTTCTCCTCGTCTCAAACGATCTGCTCTTTGACCGTAAATTTATTTACGGAAGTAACGAGCGGGAGTATCACGATAATTTTTTCAGATTCCTGTTCTTTCAGAAAAGTGTTATTCAATTTGCCATTGAAGAAGGAAATGGTTATGACATTTTTCACGTCAATGACTGGCAAACATCACTTCTTCCCGCATTGATAAAAGAGAATAACTCTCTGATCCTGAAAAGATCATCAACTGTACTGACCATCCATAATCTTGGATATCAGGGAATCTTTGAATATTATTATTTCGGGTATACCGGATTACCCGGATACTATTTCACTCCGGAATCTTTAGAATTTTACGGAAAACTCAACTCGCTCAAAGGTGGTATCATCCACAGTGACCGGGTGGTTACCGTAAGCCCAAATTACGCACAAGAAATACTGACCGCTGAATTCGGGGCCGGTCTTGAAGGTGTGCTCCTTAATCATTCTGGAAAGCTTTCCGGGATTCTCAACGGAGCGGACTATGACATCTGGGACCCGGCAAAAGATCCTTATCTTTATCAGAATTATTCCACTTCAGATTTCTGTAATAAGAAAAAAAATAAAGCAGAACTTTTCAGGGAATTCAAGATCTCTTTTAAAAAAGAAATACCGCTTGTTGTTGCGGTAACGAGGCTTACCTCACAGAAAGGGATAGCTCTCCTTGTTAAGAGTATAAACACTTTAAAAAAGAATGATATTAATTTTATCATCCTGGGGACCGGAGAAAAAAAGTTCGAGATCGAACTTGACAGGATAGCATCTGAGAATCCCAGGTTGAAGTTCTTCAAACAATTTAATGAAGAACTGTCCCACAAGCTCTATGCTGCCGGAGACATTTTCGTAATGCCATCATTGTATGAGCCTTGCGGTCTGTCACAAATTTATGCCTTGCGGTATGGAACAGTCCCGGTAGTAAGCTCTACTGGAGGACTTGACGATACGGTAGATGATATCAACAAAAAAAATGGGACAGGATTCAAGTTCAAAGGGAAAACAAGTACTGCTCTTTCATCATCATTGCGAAAAGCAGCAACTCTTTTCAAATCCGCATCCGACTGGGAAACACTGGCCACGAGAGGCATGAGAAAGGATTTTTCCTGGAATAAACCGGGAAAAGAATATTTGAAAATTTACAAACAATTATTAAAGGAGAAATGAATGAGTCAATTAGTTCCGGCAAATGACCTGAATTTTAACAATTTTATCGATGTACCAGGAACATATATAGTAGATTTCTGGTCACCAACCTGTGTGCCCTGCAAACAGATTGAACCTGGACTGGAAAAAATTGCTGCGGAATACAGTACTTCTGTAAAAATTTTAAAAGTTAATGTTGATGAGAGCCCCATGGTATCATCAAAATATCTCATAAGGGGATTACCAACGATTCTCTTTATCAAGAACGGAAGTGTAAGGTCGCAGCTCACAGGCTCCGTTCCTCCGGCAATTATTGAAGAAAGGCTGAAAGAGGTTATCTGAGAAATCATGATTCCGGGAATGTTCGGTGAACCGTTCAAAAAAGACCGGATCAAATGCACTTTATGCCCTCACTTCTGCATTCTTAAAGAAGGAGAGGTGGGGAGATGCGGCGTCAGAAAAAATTCAGGGGGAAAACTTTTTTCTTTAAACTCAGATAAGATCATAGCGATTCACACTGATCCGATCGAAAAAAAACCCCTTTATCATTTTCTTCCGGGGACAAGATCTCTCTCAATTGCAGCTGCAGGATGTAATTTTAGATGCAAATTCTGCCAAAACCATTCAATATCAATAATTGCTGATGAATCAGAAATAACTGGAGAAAAGATCGATCCGGATAAAATAGTCGAAGCGGCTATAATAAGTAAGGCATCTTCAATCTCATACACTTATACGGAACCAACAATTTTTTTTGAACTCATGTACAAAACAGCAATTGCTGCGAAAGAAGCAGGGTTAAAGAACGTTATGGTAAGCAATGGATTTATTTCCGATCATGCATTGGAAAAACTCATCCCGGTTTTAGATGGGGTCAACATAGACCTCAAATCATTCACAGAACAGTTTTATTCAGATCAATGCGGCGGAAGACTCGCTCCCGTACTTGATACGATCAGAACTCTTAACAAGTCTGAATGCTGGCTGGAATTAACCACTCTCCTTATCCCGGAGCTCAACACATCCGCCCCAGAGATCGAACAGCTAACTTCATTCATTGCGGAAATAAATCCGGAGATACCATGGCATGTTTCCAGATTCTTTCCTAACTTCGAGACTCTTGATATAGAACCAACAGACACGGAATTAATAGAGTTCATTCTTGATCTTTCCGTAAAAAAAGGACTGAAGTACGTTTACGGCGGAAATTTTGATTCCGAAAAATGGGGAGACACAAGATGTAATAAGTGCAATTCAACTCTTATCACCAGGAGAGGATACGATATTAAAGTATCAGATTTCTCAGACGGGAAATGTATGAATTGTTCTGCAGAAATACCTGGAGTCTGGAATTAGATGAATAGAAAATTATTAATATTTGCTGTTTTTGTACTTTTGATACTTTCTGTCTGCTGCACGATCAATAAAACAGAAGAACAATCTGTTCTTAAATCCTACAGAACTCTAACCCCGGTAACAGTCACAGTGGATATGATAGATCAGATAATCAAGGACTTGAACTATTCTGATTTTAAAGATAACACGATCCGCCAACTTATTATATATCCGGTGAAGGTTTATAAGATCACATACAGAACTAATTATAAAGGGACTGACATCTTTGCATCCGGAGCTGTAACTATTCCCGAGATGGATGGGGTTTTCCCGATACTGAGCTTTCACCATGGAACCATTTTCAAGGACAGCAGGGCTCCTTCCCGTTACGGAGGGGGAGATAAAATGGAAGCGGAAACTGCCATGAATATTATTTTCGGGTCAACCGGATTCATATGTGCTTCACCTGATCTGATCGGCTATGGAGACTCAACAAAAGAACTACATCCTTATCATCTGTTTGATCCCACGGTAAAAGCATCTATAGATATGCTCAGGGCTGTAAAGGAATTATGTGTGAAGCTCGGGAAAGAAGTGTCAGGACAATACTTTTTAACAGGATACTCCGAAGGGGGTTATGCAGCAATGGCAGTTCAGAAAGAGATACAATTGAACCATTCTGATGAATTTCCAGTAGCAGCAGCATCGATCGGTGCAGGAGCATACTATCTTTCACAAACAATAACGGGAATGCTCAATAACAATACCCTTATCTCACCGGCATATATTTCATTCATTATCACAGCATACAACGAATACTACGGATGGGGAAGAGATCTTTCAGGTGTTTTCCGGGACCCCTATTTCAGCCGGATCTATTCGGGAATTCTCACCGGTGACCTTTTTCAGGATCAGATAAATGATCAACTTACAGAAAGATCTTCCAACCTGTTCACAAATCAATTCCTCTCCGATTTCAGGGGATCCGGAGAAGAACAATTAAAAGCAGCTTTATCAGAAAATAATCTTTACTCCGACTGGTCACCACGGGTTCAGACCAGGCTCTATCACGGGTCCAGGGATAACCTTATCCCACCATTCAACTCAGAAAATGCATATATTACATTTAAACAAGCCGGATCCGGAAGTGTAGAATTCATTTCACTTAAAAGAAAGAATCATGAAACAGCAATAATTCCTTTTATAAAAGCCACTTTGATCTGGTTCAATTCATTTTGAAACACTCATCCCTGATCAGAATTTAAATATCAATCGGAATGAAACATCGGATACCGTGTCCATCGGAGGAATTTCTTCATACATGGAAATACTGATCATCTTGTTTATCCTGTAACCGAAATATACCTGAAATGCAGGGTTTGAAAGGTCACTTTCTCTGAATGGTGTCGACCGGAAAAGGAAACCTCCGAATATTTTTTTATATGCACTATGGAGATTAAAAAAGAACATTCTGCTTCTGACCTCTGAGGGATCATACCATTCAGGGATCTTAAAGAAAGACCCATACAAAGATATATCAACATTTAATCCTTTTTTTTTATAAAGAAATACAAATCCTGTTGTTGCAAAAGGATTTCCTGAACTTATCCCCTTATTTTCATGAAGAGGGATCCCCAATGATACACGAAAATTTATATCAATATTCTTTCCGCTATAAACTCTTGTCATAACACCTGCAATAAAAGGACCTGCAAATACTATTGATCTATTGTAGGAAAAAACATCTTTGTATTGAAAATTGACAGTGTTTCTTGGATATTCGCCCCTTCCGTCTTCCCCATTCCCTATAAGTTTATGAAAATCTTCGATCAGCTTATCCATCACTCCGCCGTAAATAATCCCGGATCTTAAATAAAACTCCACATTCAGATTCTTAAGGATAGATCTCCTATACCCGATCGTGACAGTCCCTGTTTCAAAATCATTAACAATATCACGGCCAAAATTGAACATATACACATTTGAATATCCGATATCAAGAAAAAGATCATCGCTTCCATTTTCCAGCATTTCATTTTGCAGGTAAGGAAAATATGAAAATGACTGCACAAGAGGGAACTCAACATCGAAAGAATATGAAAGGACAGGAAACAATAGGATTAATACTAAAGTGAACGGTAGAATTATTTTTTTTACCATAGGAATTTTTAACACAATATCAGACTTTAATCAACGATCACAGATCCACTAAAACTATTTATTAAGTACACAAAAATTAGGGACGGTTCCTTAATATGTAGACAGAAAATTATGATTTCAAGCTTTATTTTTTTGATAACATCCCATTATTATTCACTTTTGTGTATAGCACGTTGTCAACATAATTGAGAACCGTCCCCAAAAAAGGTTTCATTTTGAATAAGTGACCGGATTTGTTAAAATATGGAAATGAAAACATTATCCACAACTAAATACTGGAAGCAGGGGCAGGAGTTCCTGGGCGTTAAATACCCTGTAATATCGGGTGCAATGACATGGATCAGTGACTATAAGCTTGTCAAAGCTGTCAGTGATGCAGGTGGTTTCGGAGTTGTTGCAGCAGGCAATATGCCTATAGACCTTTTCCGGGATGAATTGAAAAAGTTGAAGGATATAAAGGCAAACTTTGCAGCCAACCTGATAACCATCGCTCCAAACTATACAGATCACCTTAAAGTTTGTACTGATCTCGGTGTGGACCACATTGTTTTTGCCGGAAGTTTCCCCCGGAAAAGTGAAATAAAGATAGCCAAAGATTCAGGAGCGAAAGTCACCTGTTTTGCATCAACTGAATCAATAGCTCAGAGGATGATCGATTACGGCACCAACGCCCTGATACTCGAAGGGTCAGAGGCCGGAGGTCATATCGGCCATGTTTCAACTGTAGTTCTTATACAGCAAGTCCTTTTTAATTTTCCTGATATCCCTATATTTGTTGCAGG
>CAYNUG010000057.1:0-12407 GCA_964400545.1 uncultured Clostridia bacterium
CAGGTCATCTTTTTTAATAAAATGTTTTTCTCTGTTGATCCTGTTAACAAGAACGACCTGCCCTTTCTCTATATCTTTTGGTCCAATTTCTATTCTTACTGGTACACCTCGCATCTCCCATTCAGAAAATTTCCATCCGGGAGTGTAAGTATCCCTGTCATCAAGAAAAACTCTTATGCCTGCCTCTTTTAATGATCTAAAAAGATCTTCAGCTTCCGGTAATACCGTTTCTTTCCAATTGCCTCTTGAGATCGGAACGATAACAGTTTGAAGAGGTGCCACCCTGGGTGGTATAACAAGACCGGAATCATCTCCGTGAACCATGATCAGAGCACCAATAAGCCTTGTAGATACTCCCCATGAAGTTTGCCATCCGAACTCAAGATTCTGTTCTCTGTTCTCAAATCTGATATTGAAAGCTTTAGCAAAATTCTGTCCCAGGTTGTGAGAAGTTCCGGCTTGAAGGGCTTTGCCATCAGGCATTAACGCTTCAATTGCATATGTGTTTTTTGCACCTGCAAATTTTTCACTATCAGATTTAAGTCCGGATATCACCGGAATTGCCAGATATTCTTCGGCGAAGGTTTTATATATATTTAGTATCTTTATAGTTTCAGATTGCGCTTCTTTTTCTGATTCATGAACGGTGTGTCCCTCCTGCCACAGAAATTCTGTTGTTCTCAGAAATGGGCGTGTGACTTTTTCCCAACGTACTACGTTTGCCCATTGATTTATTAATACGGGTAGATCTCTCCACGATTTGATCCATTTTGAATACATTGAGCATATGATTGCTTCTGATGTTGGACGAACAGCAAGCCTTTCTTCGAGTTTTTCATCACCTCCAAAAGAGACCCATGCTACTTCAGGTGCAAACCCCTCCACATGTTCTGCTTCTTTTTTTAGAAAACTTTCAGGAATGAACAAAGGAAAGTATGCATTTCTATGCCCTGTATCCTTAAACATCTTGTCAAGATGCGATTGAATATGTTCCCATATCTCATAACCATATGGTCTGATCACCATCATTCCTTTCATGGGAGAATAATCTGCAAGTTCAGCTCTTTTGATAACATCCGTATACCATCTGGAAAAATCTTCAGATCTTTTTGTTATTTGTTTTATAAAATCTTTATCGGTACTCATACTCTCTCCTCATTGAAATACAATTGAACCAGGAAATCGGGTTTTTATAGATGGTCTTATATCAGAATAATTGAGGTCAGTCAAATTAAATGTATTCAGATATTGAAATAAGCTGTGAAATTGTGTAAAATGGGAGGCAGTATAAACATTAGGAGAATTTGAATGACCGATGAAAAGAAGAATGATGAGAAAACAGAAATTATAGAAGAGAAGAAATCCGTATCTGAGGAAAAAGGGAAAGAGAAAAAGGCAGAAGTGAAGGCTGAGACTGAAAAAGTAGTAGCAAAGGAAGAAACAACAGAGAAAGCTGATAAAGAGATAAAGAAGGAAGCCGGATCATCTTCTAATAATAACGAACCTGCTCAAAAAGAAGTTGAGGCTAAATCTGAAACTTCTAAAGACAATAAAGAGAAGGATGATTCTGAGAAAGTTGAAGGAATTGAAAAAAAAGTTAAAAAGGATCTTGGAAATCTTAATTATTATTCTGAGCTTAGGAGTGATATTCCGGAGATCAGATCTGGTGATATTTCAAAAGTTTTCTACAGAGTTGTTGAAGGTGGAAAAGAGAGAGTCCAGATATTCGAAGGTACTGTTATTGCCATCAAGAATGGTGGTATTGCGAAGACCATTACTGTAAGAAAAACTTCTTTCGGGATCTCTATCGAACGTATATTTCCATTAAATTCGAAATTGGTCCAGAAGATCGAGATTATTAAGCATTCAAGGGTCAGACGTGCAAAATTATACTATCTTAGAAAACTGAAAGGGAAAGCAGCACGTCTGAAAGAACTAAGGTGACTTGTAGTTTCGAACTTGAAGAAAAACTAATAAATCAAAAATATTTTCGTGTTTGTGGTATTGATGAGGTAGGAAGAGGTTCTCTCTTTGGTCCGGTTGTTTCAGGAGCTGTTATATTGGATCCAAACAGGATTAATACTGAAATAGATGATTCGAAAAAATTATCACCCCGAAAAAGAATCGAGTTGGCAAAGTATATTTACAGACATGCATTTGCTTTCTCTATCGGATGGTGTTGGAATGATGATATTGACGAAATAAATATCCTTAATGCTACAAAAATTTCTATGAAGAAAGCAATGATGAGTTTGCAAATATTACCTGATTATGTTTTAATGGATGGTATGATCCCCGATTTTTTGAATGTAAAAGGGGAGGGAGTAATTAAGGGTGATTCAAAAAGTATTTCGATCGCTGCCGCATCGATAATTGCAAAAGTTTTCAGGGATGATCTCATGAAACAATTTTCGAAAGTATTTGTTGAATATGGTTTTGAAAGGAACAACGGATATCCGACAAAAGAGCATATTTCCATGATTAATAATTACGGGAACACCTGTTTTCACAGGAGAAGTTTTAAGATTAAAAATGGCTGAGAAAAGGATAGCAATATTAAAAAAAGCTAATAAGTATTTTAAACAGCAGAAGAACGAAGCAGCGGTAAAAGAGTATAAGAAAGTTCTTGGTATAAAACCTGATGATCTTGAGGTTAGAAGGATCATCGGAGATATCGAATTAAAAACAAAAAATATAAAGGGAGCCATCGAACAATTTGAATGGATGGCTGATTACTATCTGAAAGAAGGCTTTTTTACAAAAGCTATTGCCATGTATAAGAGGATATCTCGTATTGATCCCAAGTATGATAAAGCTTCCTTCAGGCTCGCCGAATTATACACAAGGCAGGGTCTGATTATAGAGGCTAAACAGATTTATCTGGAAATGGCCGAGGAATTTAAAAGGAACAGTAATCAGCGAAGAGCTCTTGATATGTATAAAAAGATCCTTGAGTTTGATCGCAATAATATAAAAATGCGATTATTGCTCGCTGAAAATTATCTTCGGGAGAAGTTGGTCGATCAGGCGGTTAATGAATATCTGATAGCATTTGATATTTTGCTGAATAAGAAAGATTTTGCAAGAGTTGAAGAACTCGCAACAGAAGTTATAAAGAAGGTCAAGAATAATAAGCTCATAGAGAAACTCATTTATGCATATAAGGTCCAGGATAAAGACGATGAGGCGATCGATCTGCTTAAAGGACTTGGTTCAGATCTTTCTAATAATAAGAATCTGTTAAAAATGTTGGGAGAGCTATATTTCAAGAAGAATCTTATTGATGACGCTGAAGCAATATTTATTAAAATCACAAAAATAGACCCGAATGAAACAGAAGTATTACTGAAGTTGGGGAAGGTTTATCTTCACAGAGAAGAGTATGAAAAGACATTCAACCTTTTCCTCCCCATAATAGATTCTTATCTTAAAGACGGGAAAATAGAAGATGCAACCGCAATGCTCAGATTGATAATTGCTTCCAATAATTTGTACTTTCCTGCATTAAAGAAACTTGCAGATATCTTCCGAGAGACAGGGAAAAAAACGAATCTAATTGCTTTGGATGAGTCACTTATTCCTTTGTTCGAAGCAAATAAAATGAATGAAGAGTTAAAAGAGGTCCTTGAAGAACTTATACGCATTTCAGATTCGCCGATAAGTTATGAAGAGAAGCTCGAATCTTTAAATGTGTCTGAATCAAATGAAACAGAGGATGTTGATCAGGAAGGATCTCCTGAAGATGACAGGGAAATGGAGGTTGTAAGTCAGGGATTAAGATTGGCAGATGAATCTATACGGATGTATGAGTATGAAAAAGCATTGGAGATACTTAGGAAGATAAAAAATGAGTATCCCGGAAACAGAGATATAAATCTGAAAATTTATGATACTTATAAAAAAAACAACGAGATATCAGCGGCAATAGATATAGGAAAAGAACTCCTCCTTTTCTTCAAGATGCATGGAGATGATGAAAAGTATAAAGATATGCTGAATGAACTTGCAAATCTTGCACCAGAAGATGAGAAGATTATTGAACTTAGTGTAGAGGAAAAAACTAATATTGATATTGATTTTGGTGATGCTGAAATAGAGGATCAAATTAATGACATCGATAATAGTGAAATGCAGGAAATTGATCTTGATTCAAACATTTATGATCAGAATGTTATTGTTCTTCAAGAAGAAGATAGCATTATAGAACCAACTGATAAAGGGAAAAGTGATAGTTATGGAAGTATATCCGGTTATCTTTCAGAGATAGATTTTTATATAAATGACGGATATTATAGTGATGCAGAAAAACTTGCCGAGGAATTACTGGAAAAATATCCCGCCAGTGATGAGATCAAATCGAGGATCCATAAACTTCAGGAAGTTAAAGCAGACCGGATAGAAAGTATGTCTTCGCCAAATCCTCCTGATTCGTCACCGGTTGATGAAGATTCTGAAAATGAACTGAAAATCGAATTTACTAATCAACCGGAGGAACTTCAGATAGAATTGAATAAAGGGTCGATTCTCGAGCACGAGGATTCTTCAACATTCAGAGAAGATTCTAATTATCAGGTCCAGATCGATGACAGAAAGAAAAGTAATGATAGGGAAAAAGAAAAAGATGATTCCAATATTTTACTGAGCAATCCTATAAGTAGTGATTCTTCAATATTTGGTAAAAAGAAAGATATTTTTGAGATCTCTAATGATGACACCGAATTTAACGAAATAGTCTCTAATGAGATTGAAGATAAGGAAGTTTCTGAATCTGTCTTTGAGATCGATCTGGATAGTATTTCAATCCCTGATGAACGTACTGATGGAGGGATTGATTTTTCTGAAATAAGTGAAAAACAATATGAAATAGAGATAGAAGAGCCTGAGGACTTGAGTGAAGTTGTTGTTGATGAGATCGATAAAGAAATGATCATTCAATCTCCCAATATTAAAAAAAAGAAAGATTTCAATGATGTAAATTTATCTTCTTCAGGAGTACTACTGAGTCTTGATAATGCTATTGAAGAAGATGTTGATCTCCAGGATAGCAAGCCTTTTGAAGAATTAAGCAGCGTGGATATAGCAATGGATAGTGAGGAGGAGTTGCTTAAAGAAGAGGTTACTTTTTCCAATGAGATCCAATTCATTGAGAACGAGAAGGTTGTAGCTGATGAATTAGTTGCAATTGAATACTGGTTAAATGAACTTGAGAAGCAGAGAACATCAACAGTTGAAAAAAATATGGTAGAGATTTTTGAAGAGTTCAAAAAAGGTGTTGATGAAAAAATTGGTCAGGAAGATTATGATACCAGATATAATCTGGGAATTGCTTACAAAGAGATGGGGCTTTTGGAAGAGGCCATTCATGAATTTCTGATTTCTTCAAAGCATCCCAGTAAGTTTTTTGATTCAGCAGGTTTGCTAGGGATGTGTTTTCGTGAAAAAGGTCTAATGGATGATGCTATTAACTGGTTCCGGAAAGCTCTTGAAGAAAAGGGAAGAAAGAGTGAAGAATATCTTGCCGTCAAGTATGAGCTTATAACTTCTTATAAAATAAAAGAAGATTATCAGTCTGCTCTTGAAGTTGCAGAAAACATTTCAAAATTAAAACCAAATTATAGAGATATAGAAGAACTGATAAAATCATTAAATTCATTTTTAAAAGGATGAACTTTTAAGAGATATCTAAATCTATAGATCTGTCTATAAATGTAAACACCGAAAAAATTTTCTTTTTATGGTGCAAAAGTATTAAAAATATTGAAAATATTATATAAATATATTATCATTATATATAACTGAAATTGAATCAGGTATTATGATAAAAAATAACATTATCGGAACTTCGAAAGCGATCAGCTTTTTAAAAGATCAGATCAAGAAAGTTTCAAAAGTAAATTATTCTCTTCTGATCACAGGAGAAAGTGGTAGTGGAAAAGAACTTGTTGCGAGATCAGTTCATTTTTCCGGTGATCGGTCTGAATATCCATTTATTCCTGTAAATGCTGCTACGATCCCGGGGAATCTTCTTGAAACAGAATTGTTCGGATATGTTAAAGGTGCCTTTACAGATGCTTCAGGAAATAGAAAGGGTTTGATAGAAGAAGCAAACGGAGGAACACTTTTTCTTGATGAGATAAGTGAACTTCCGATAGAATTACAATCTAAGCTTCTTCGTGTAATTCAAGAGAGAGAATTGAAGAGGGTCGGTGAAAATTGTTACAGGAAAATTGATATAAGATTGATCTGTGCAACGAACAGAGATCTTGAGGATATGATTGTAGCCGGTCTATTCAGGGAAGATTTATTTTACAGGATACAGGATCTAATTATCAATGTTCCTCCTTTAAGGGAGAGGTTAGAAGATATCCCTGTATTAATAGATCATTTTATAAAAAAGCATAATTTTATTTTTGAAGAAGATGATATTGATCAATTGAAAATAGAATGTGTTCAGAAAGATTGGAAAGGGAATGTCAGAGAACTTGAATCATTCCTTAAAAGGGTCTTTACATATTATCCCGAGAGAATCCCATTCAGTAAAGAAAAAGAGGTAAAGCATGACGAAGGGTTGTTAGCATTAAGAGATCATTTCGAGCAGAGCATAATTAAAAGGTCTCTAATTAAGAATGGATGGAATAAGTCAAGAAGTGCAAGGGATCTGAAGATAAGCAGGGCGTATCTGTTTACGCTGATAAAAAAATATAGATTAAATGATTCATATTAATAAATGAAATATTGATATACTTGTGTTAAAATTTAATTAAATGAGGATAAAAATGAGAAAAAGTTTTTATTTATTTACTGTTTTTTTTGTTGCGTTCAGTTTTAATGTATTTTCAACCATTGCTTCGGGAAGCCGTGAAAAAAGAGTTGCATTAGTGATTGGAAATGCTGCATATGCAAGATATCCTTTAAAGAATACAGTTAACGATGCTGTTGATATGAGTGATGCCTTGCGTAGCAGAGGATTTGAAGTTATATCACGAACTGATGCGGACCTAAGTTCAATGTGGTCGGCGATCAGGGAGTTTGGGAAAATACTGAAGAACTCTGATATTGGCTTATTCTATTATTCAGGACATGGAATACAGGTCGATGGAGCTAATTATCTGATACCTGTTAATTCAGGAATTATGAGTGCAGATGAAACCAGATTTAAGGCTGTAGATGCATCACTTGTTCTTGAAAAGATGAGAAGTGCAGGAAATTCTATGAATATAATTGTTTTGGATGCCTGCAGAAGTAATCCTTACAAAAAAAATAGGGGAGGATTTGGCGGTCTTGCAAAAATGGATGCTCCTTCTGGAAGTATCATTATATATTCCACAAGCCCTGGGAAAACTGCAAGCGATGGTGTTGGCAGAAATGGAGTGTTTACCAAGTACTTTCTCCGATCTGTACTGAATGATGATCTTGAGATCGGAATGATGTTAAGGAGAATAAGAAAAAATATAATAAGTGAGACCAATGGGAAACAGGTTCCATGGGAATCCTCTTCACTTACGGGTGAATTCTATTTTTCAAAAGAGTTTAATAAAGGTAAGTTCGTTCCAATTAAAAATAGTATTAAAAGCCTGGTTACAGCAGAGTACACTTCCATGACATTTTTCGAATCCGGTCCGGAGTATAAGGATAATGGCAAAAGGGTGTATGGAAATACATTTGATTTGAAGAAAACCCGTTATATTAATACAAAAATTAATTTTAATAATAAGCTTTTCAATAAGAGAGACTCAACAATTGATATAGTTTTAAAATTCTTCAAACCGGATGGGACATATTGGAATTCTGTTTCAAGAAAGATTACTGTGGGAAAAGATCTTGATAAGGCAACGTATGAAAGATTAGGATTTGGATGGTCAAAATCTGGGAACTGGTCTCCCGGAAATTATAAGGTACAGGTTTTTCTCAATGGAAACTATGTTGCTCAGTCAGGATTTAAAATTGTTAATAATTCTTTACCGAAAGTAGGCGAAGGATATGAGTACAAAAAAGTCAGATTTTTTGAATCTCACGATATGTATACAGGCGAGGAAAATGTTGAATATGGTTATCGTTTTAAAAAATCTGATACCAGAGTTGTTTATCCATATATACTTTTTAAGAACAATTTTTTTAATATAAAAGATCAGAAGATACAAATGAGGGTAATAATTTATAAACCTGACGGGACATCCTGGGGAAATATAGAAAGAGTTGTCTCAGTATCCCGGGATCTCGATCTCGCATCTTACGATAAAGTGGGATGGGGTTGGAAAGACGCGGGAAAATGGAGCAAGGGACATTACAGGGTTGAAATATTCTTTGATAAGAAAAAAGTTGGAGATTCTTCGTTCGAGATATATTAAAGTTTTCTTCTTATTGAAATAAACAGAAATACCAGTGTTACGATCAGGGCAATGTAAGGGAATGTAAATCCGAATTTTGTAAAAAATGTTTTCCCTTTTCTGAATTTGAAACTATGTGTAAATGATTCTTCTGTATTGAGGGGAACTTTCTTTAGTATTTTGCCTCTCGGATCAATAACAGCAGAGATACCGTTTGAGGTTGATCTTAGAATATATCTCCTGTTTTCAATAGAACGGAAAACAGACATTGAAAGGAGTTGGTATGGGGCAGCAGTAGTTCCATACCATGAATCATTTGAAATAAGGATTATACACTCTCCACCCAGACTGATGAAGTCTCTAACAATCTCAGGATAGATGATCTCATAGCAGATCGGAGTTGAGATCTTCTTCCCTGATAATGACAGGTTATGTATCTTTTTCCCCGGAGTAAAATCGGATATTTCATCAGTGATCTTTTCGACAAAAAAGAAAACATTTTTAAAAGGGATATACTCTCCGAAAGGGACGAGCCTGACCTTGTCATATTTTTCGAAACCGTTTTTCTTAAACAGCATTATCGAATTATACATTTCTTCTGAATTTTTATAATCTGTGAATCCTGCAAAGAGCGGAATATGATCCTTGGCAAAATTGGCAAATCTATTGTAGATAAATTTATTCTGTAAAGGAGCAAGTCCTATTGAATATTCCGGCCAGATCACAAGATCTGCTCCCTGTTCTTTTAGATTTGTGCTTATTATAAATAGATCATCAAGGGTCCAACGTTTCCATGTCTTATTTTTTCCAAATCCCTGACCGGTGTTTGGTTGAATAATTCCGGCGATTTTGTTTGGTAAAGTACTTTCTTTAGCAATGTCCTTTTTATAAAGAAAAAATCCGGAAATATATAATAGGGTAGGAATTAGTAAGAATAGAATAATATACTCTTTTTTACGTTTTTTTAGAAGAAGATACAGAACTATATTAAGAAATATTATAATGAATGAAATAAGATGGATTCCTCCGATCTCCGAAATCTGGATCAGATATAAATTTTTGTATTGAGAGTATCCGGCAAATTCCCAGGGAAATCCTCCGAAAAGCTTTTCCAGTATTAGGTCTTTGGATACCCATGCTGCAGGTATAAGGAATAGAAAGTATAGATCTGATCTCGCAGTTCTTTTTATTATCGATCCGAATAGACCAAAGAAAAGTGAAATATAAGCAGATAATATAATTAATCCGAAAAAACCGAGTATCTTGCTCATGCCACCGTAGTAAACCATTACATCAGGTATCCAGTAAAGAAGGATAAGATGTGATATGAATGAAAACAGAAAAAATATTTTAAAATTAGAGAAAGAATTTTCTTCATTCATAAGGAATAGGAGTGGCAAGAGAAAAACAAAAGCAAACGGACTGATATTTAATTTTGGAAATGAAAATGAATATAACAATGAGGATAAAAGGATCAATGAAATATTCTTTAGAATTAATACAGTTTTACTGTTTGAAATTTCTTTTTCTCCATATTTTCAAGTTTCTTTTTTTCTTTGTTGGCAGTTTTCAGGGTTTTAAAATTTCCGACTTTTACTCTGAACCATAAATATTTATCTGATTGGAATTGACTGATCTCAGTGTAATATCCCATCATCGAGAATTTTTTTGAATAATTTTTTGCCAGAAGATGACTTTTAAAAGACCCGACTTGAATTGAATAATGGTTTTCTGTTCTTCTATTACCTGGAATTTTTATGGTTTTAATGATTTTTTTATTCTTACCTTCTTTTTTGTCCTCTCCCGATCTCTCAAATAATCCGAGTTCTTTATTAATGTCCGGTTCTTCAACATTAAGGACCTCGGGGGTGCTACGGCTTTTCTCATTTGGTATAATCACTTTTGATCTATTTGATGATGATGAAAGATTCCTAAAAGGCTTATTTATAATGTTTTCATTTTTTCCTGCATTAAACCCTATATAAAAAAGAAAAATACCAATCATAATAACCGCAATAAGAAGAATCACAACATGAATAAAAGTTACTTTTATGTCAAGATAGGATTTATTCTCAGACATTATAAGTTCTTTAATTTGGTTAGTATGTCGAGCGGTATCGGAAATACAATTGTTGATGAGTTCTCAGATGATATCTCCGTAAGTGTCTGAAGATATCTTAATTGTATAGTGACGCTGTTCTTTGACATCTTTTCAGCAGCACTGGAAAGTTTGTCAGATGCCTGAAGTTCTCCTTCCGCATGAATGATCTTTGCTCTTCTTTCCCTTTCAGCTTCTGCCTGTTTAGCCATTGCTCTTTGCATTTCCTGAGGAAGATCAACATATTTTATCTCTACCATTGAGACTTTGACACCCCAAGGGTCTGTATGCTCATCAATTATTTCCTGAAGCTTTTCATTAAGTTTTTCTCTTTCGGATAGAAGTTCGTCGAGTTCAACCTGACCTAGAACTGATCTAAGGGTGGTTTGCGATAATTGAGATGTTGCATAATGGTAATCCTGAATATCAATAACTGCTCTCTTTGGGTCTATAATTCTGAAATAAATAACAGCATTAACTTTTATTGAAACATTGTCCTTCGTGATGACATCCTGAGGAGGAACGTCAAGAACTATGGTTCTAAGGCTTACTTTTATGAGTTTGTCTATGGGGTACAGTATAAAAATAAGTCCTGGTCCTTTCGGTTTACCGAGGACTCGCCCAAGTCTGAATACAACGCCTCTTTCGTATTCTTTCAAAACTTTTATCCAGTTAGATAATAGAAAAATAACTATAAATCCTACTATGAAAAAAGGTGTATATAATGACATGATCTTATCCTCCTTTTTTTACTTTTAAGATCAGATCGTTAACAGAAATGATCTCAACGATCTCTCCCTCACCAATCTCTTCGTCTGAGATTGCTTTCCAGATCTCTCCGAGAATAAAAACTTTTCCGGAAGAAATATTTATTGTTGTTTTAGCTTTCCCACTTTTTCCAATCATTCCCTCTTTTCCTGTTTCTGCTTTGCGGCTACTTACTTTAAATATCTTGTATGCGAGAAATAATAGTATGAAGCCGAAGGCTGCAGTTGTTGTGGCAATCGTAAGAAATGCCGGTCTTAACTCCGGTATCGGAGAATTTATAAGCATTATTGAACCGAGTACAAATGAGAATATTCCCCCGATACCCAGTATTCCGAAGCCCTGTACTTTTATCTCTGCAATAAAGAATCCAACAGAAAGGAGTATCAGGAGCAATCCTATGTAGTTCACCGGCAATATCTGAAAGGCAAGGAAAGCTATGAGAAGTGAAATTCCACCCAGAACTCCGGGAATAATAACTCCGGGATGTGTGAATTCTATATACAGTCCGACCAGTCCGATGATCAGTAAAAAATATGCGAGATTAGGGTTCGTTATCGTTCTCAGGAATCTTTGCCTGGTGGTCATATTTATTTGTTTTATAGTTGCATCTTTAAGAGAAAGTATTTTTTTTTCATTATTGGAAAGTGTTACTTCCATGTTCCGGACCTTACTGATCAATTCATTAGTATCACTTGCAATAAAGTCTATCAAATTTCCTTTCAGGCATTCCTCGGCAGTAAAAGAACTGCTCTCTTTGACTGCTTTTTCTGCAAGGGCAGTATTTCTTTTTCTGGTTTTTGCCAGAGATTTAACAAATGAAACGGCATCATTTGTGACCTTTTTTTCCATAGTCCCTGAAATATCCTTCCCGGTGACTGAAACCGGGTGAGCAGCTCCCATGTTAGTTCCAGGGGCCATTACTGCTATATGAGCTGAAATTGTGATCAAAAAACCTGCTGAAGCTGCACGTGCGCCTGAGGGTGAAACATAAACTGCGGTTGGAACTTTTGAGTTCATAATTGTTTTAATTATAGAACGCATTGAAGTGGAAAATCCTCCGGGAGTGTCTATGGAAAGAATGATAAGTTCTGCATTTTCCAGATTATTGATCTTTGCATAAGAATCCGTCAAATATTCTTCTGAAATAGAATCGATCGGACCTTTGATATCCAATTTATAGATCATCCCTTTCGATTCTGCCGGGATCAGCAGAA
>CAYNUG010000058.1:0-12079 GCA_964400545.1 uncultured Clostridia bacterium
CTTTTCTTCTGTCACCAAAACCAGGTGCCTTTACAGCAACGACATTGAGCATTCCTCTGATCTTATTATAAACTAGAGTTGCCAGAGCTTCTCCATCAATATCCTCTGCTATGATCATAAACGGTTTGCCTGATTTAGCGATCTGTTCAAGAAGAGGAAGCATTTCTCTCAAATTCGAGATCTTCTTATCGTGAAGCAGAATGTACGGATCTTCAAGTATAGCTTCCATCCTGTCTGCATCCGTTACAAAGTAAGGCGAAAGGAATCCTCTGTCAAACTGCATCCCTTCAACAAAATCCAAAACAGTATCCAAAGATTTTCCTTCTTCAACTGTAATAACTCCATCCTTACCTACCTTTACCATTGCCTCTGCAATAATCTCTCCAATTGACATATCGTTATTTGAAGAAATAGCTCCGACCTGAGATATCATCTTTCCTGAAACCTCTTTGCTCATATTATTAAGTTCTGCAACTACAAGCTTTACAGCTTCATCGATTCCCCTTTTGATAAGTGTAGGGTTTGCACCTGCTACGACCATCTTCAAGCCTTCCTGATAAATGCTCTGAGCAAGAACAGTCGCGGTCGTTGTTCCATCACCTGCGACATCAGAGGTTTTCGAAGCAACTTCTTTAACCATCTGTGCACCCATATTCTCAAGAGGATCTTTCAGATCGATCTCTTTAGCAACGGTCACACCATCTTTTGTTAAAGTTGGAGAACCGAATTTTTTTTCTAAAACTATGTTTCTGCCTCTTGGGCCGAGAGTGGCTTTTACAGTATTTGCTAACTGATTAACTCCTCTCAGGATAGCCTGTCTGGCCTCTTCTCCCAAAGTAATTTCTTTTGCCATGATTTTTCTCCTTTATCAAATAAAATATTAAGTGATATTATATAAAACTGATGTGGGTTTTGTCAACTCGATTTAGGAGCAATTAGATCAAAATATATCCAAATATTATATGATATGCTCTTTGTTTTAAAGAATTACGCCTGTTTTTTCTTCTTTTCTCTTATATTTAGTAATTTCATCTTTTTTTTAATAGTATTTCTGTGTATCTTTATTCCAAGTGACATTTTTGACATATTATTATCATATTTTTCCAGATAAGCTTGAAGGAGTGTCTTCTCAAATTCTCTCAAAATTTCTTTGAAAAATATCGATTTTGAACTCGCAGTTTTATAAGCAAGAACCTTCATTTGTCTTTTTATTGTAAGATCTTCAAATCTTTCAACAAGTTCAAGAATTTTTTTATCTTTTATCATCAGACTTTTATATTTTGTTTGAAATTTTCCGGAATAAACCCCATTATTACCTTGATCACTTTGAAAACATGAGGAGCAAACTGAGACTTACTTACTATCCCTTTCTTGTCTCCCGGAAATGCAAGAATCCCAAAGAGAATAATTGCACAGATCAAAGTAGCCCGTAAAAAACCAAACAATGCTCCCAGTATTCTGTCAACAGACCTGAGAGGTCCTATTACAATTATTTTTCTTAAAAAAAAAGTTATTACTGCTCCTGAAATAAGTATTAGAATAAATACTGCTATAAATCCGGAAAAGTCAGCCACTTCACTATTGGATATAAATTTATCGAAAATATCTCCTGCCTCTTTATAATAAAGAATAGAAATAACAACTGCAAGTATCAAAAATAATATTGATAAGATCTCTTTGATAAATCCTCTCAATATTCCTATAAAGATAGAAAGGAAAGTTATAATTATGAAAACAATATCAAGTAAATTCCAGTCCATACTCATATATTATTTCCTGTAAGGATCGAGAAGATTTCGAGATATTTTTCCCTCGTCTTTGTTACTACATCTTCAGGAAGTTCCGGGGGGACAGAATTTCTGTCCCATTCTGAATTCAGAAGAAAATTTCTTACATATTGCTTGTCATATGCTGGAGGATCTACACCTTCCTCATAATCCTCCTCTTTCCAGAATCGGGATGAATCAGGAGTAAATATTTCGTCAATAACAATTATATTTCCCTGGTCATCCATTCCAAATTCGAATTTGGTGTCAGCGATCAAAATTCCTTTCGAAGCTGCATATTCTGAAGCATTCTTAAAAAGATCTATTGAAAGTTTTCTTATTTTTTCGGAATAATCACTTCCGATCCGGTCTCTCATTTCATCAAAAGTAATATTCTCATCATGTCCTTCATCTTCTTTGGTTGTCGGAGTGAAGATCGGGTCCTCTAACTTTTGCCCGAATTTTAGTCCTTTAGGCAGTTCCACACCACAAATATTACCGTTTTTTTGATAACTTTTCCATCCCGACCCGACAACATAATTCCTTACAATTGCTTCAATCGGAAATGTTTTAAGTTTTTTCCCCAGGACAGCTCTTCCGCTTAAAAGATTTGAAAACTTTGAGAATTCAGGCAGATCTTCAGGCTTCGAACTCACAATATGATTTGGAAAATCTTTTGCCGTTCGATCGAACCAGAATGAAGAAATCTGATTCAAGACCTTTCCTTTGTCAGGAATTATCGAAGGAAGGATATAATCAAATGCAGATATCCGGTCAGTTGAAATTATTAACAGATTGTCATCAATTTCATATACATCCCTTACCTTTCCTCTTTTAAATAATTTTAATGGTAAATCGACTTTTTCAATACCTTTCATTAATACTCCTGTAAAAACACCGGGGGCAAAAAACCCCCGGTGTTCATTATATTACAGTAAAGAATATCCTACAATCAATCCGGATACAACAATCGAGATCATGCTCATAAGCTTGATAAGGATGTTCAGTGAAGGTCCTGATGTATCTTTAAGCGGATCTCCAACAGTATCCCCTACTACAGCAGCTCTGTGAGCAGCAGATCCCTTTCCTCCGAGTGCCCCTCTTTCTATATATTTTTTTGCATTATCCCATGAACCACCGGCATTCGCCATAAATATAGCAAGAACAAATCCCGATCCGAGAGCACCTACGAGAAGACCCATAACGCCGGGAACACCCAGAATAAGTCCTGTCAGAATAGGTGTTACTATCGCAAGTGTTGAAGGCAGTATCATTTCCTTCTGAGCACCTTTCGTTGAGATAAGAACACATCTTTGATAATCAGGAGTTGCCTTTCCTTCCAGAATTCCTTCGATTTCCCGGAACTGTCTGCGGACTTCATCAACCATTGCAGAAGCAGCCCTGCCTACAGCCTTCATCGTTAATCCTGAAAACAAGAATGACATCATGGAACCTATGAATACACCTACAATGACTTTTGGATTCATTATGTTAACATTGAATATCTGCATGAACTGATCAATATTGATGCTCTCGATCTTATGAACGATATCTGTAGCTCCACCGACAATGACACTGTTGATCGAAGAAAAAACTCTTTCCGGAAGTTCGCCACCATGATCGATAATATGTTTCATTCCCATTTTTATTTCTTCTATATAAGCGGCAAGAAGTGCAAGAGCTGTCAATGCAGCTGAACCTATAGCAAATCCTTTTCCGGTTGCGGCAGTAGTATTCCCAAGAGAGTCAAGTGCATCGGTTCTCTCTCTTACTTCTTTATCTAATCCCGCCATTTCTGCATTTCCACCGGCATTATCTGCGATTGGTCCGTACGCATCTGTAGCAAGTGTTATACCGAGAGTTGAGAGCATCCCGACTGCAGCAATACCGATCCCGTAAAGGCCAAGCATTGAATTATCGAAACCTCCTGCAAACGCAAAAGCACCTATAATACCGAAAGCGATAGTAATTACCGGAATTGCAGTTGAGATCATTCCAGATGCAAGACCACCGATAATAATTGTAGCTTCACCGGTTTTAGCCTGTTCAGCGACCTGAATTGTCGGTTTGTATCCATCCGAAGTATAGTATTCAACACTTTTTCCGACAATAATACCTACTACCAGACCTACCACGATCGAACCGAAAATCCCCAGATATTCTGGAAGAAGTAATTTTACCGACAAGAAAGATCCAATTATTATAAGCACAGAACTGAAATTTATTCCGAACCCAAGAGACGAAAGCAGCTGTTTTTGTGTTGCGCCCTCTTTCGTTCTCACAAGAAATATTCCAATTATTGATGCAAAAATTCCAATACCGGCAATAACCATGGGGAGTATCACTGCATTGATCTGCAGGCTTTCTTTAATTGAAAGAAAAGCAGATGCACCGAGTGCGGCAGATGCAAGTATCGAACCTGCATATGACTCATAAAGATCGGCACCCATTCCTGCAACATCTCCTACATTATCTCCTACATTATCAGCAATTGTAGCCGGATTCCGCGGATCATCCTCCGGGATGCCGGCTTCAACCTTACCAACCAGGTCTGCGCCAACATCGGCAGCTTTCGTAAAGATACCGCCACCGACTCTTGCAAAAAGAGCCTGAAGTGAAGCACCCATTCCGAATGAAAGCATTGTTACAGTTGTTACTATCAACGAATTATCCAGCAGGTAATGAAGTACCACGAACCATAAAGCTATGTCTATAAGTCCAAGGCCGACAACTACAAGCCCCATAACAGCACCACTCCGGAAAGCAACTTTAAGTGCTTTATCGAGAGATTCTCTTGCCTGGTTAGTTGTTCTTGCAGAAGCAAGTGTTGCCGTTATCATACCAATGAATCCGGCAAGACCGGAAAAGAATCCACCTGTCAGAAAAGCGAAAGGCGTCCACTTGGATTGGACCCCGAGTCCGAATGATAAAAATCCCAAAAATATAAATGCAATACCGAAGAAAACCAATACAATCTTATATTGTTGTTTCAGGTATGCCCGTGCACCTTTTCTAACCGCTTCAGCGATCTCTATCATCCTGTCAGTTCCTTCGCTCAGTTTCATAATATTCTTATAAAAACCGAATGCGAAAACAAGTGCAGTAAGAGCAGCTACAGGAGCGATTAAAAATAAAAGAAAATTATCCATTTATTTCTCCTTATGAAGTCCTGATCCCGGTATTCCAAATGTGAATCAGGTTTGAAATGTAGATTTTATGATATTTTAAAGTTGAAGTCAATCCGAAAAAAACATCCTAACGCCGGAACAATCTGAATTTTATAAGTGCAAAATATTCTCTTACTATTAACTTCAAATTCCTCAGTCTTTGTTTTATTGAAGCTGCCTGATATACTTCCGATCTATCCATTTTAACAACTTTGTAATTAGCAAGATTCATATAATTTATTATAATCTCTGATCTCCTTTGGTGATAAGGAGAAGTGCAAACAAGAATTTCCTTAGATCTTTCTTTCTTTATCATTTCCTTGGTATAGAAAAAATTTTCAAATGTCGTCTGGCTTTTACCTTCGAAAAAAATATGCTCGGGTTTAACACCTCTAACTACAAGAAAATCCCTGAACATTTTTATTGCAGGGCTCTTTTTGTAAAGACTTCCCCCACTTACAAGGATCTTCATACTTCTCTCTTTGTATATTTTAACTGCCATTTCCAGTCTTTCAGAAGTGCTCATACCTATCTCATTTCCTTTTTTTAAACCTCCTCCCAATACCAGCAAAAGATCTCCATATTTTCCATCGGCGATTACTCCGGTATCAAGAGGTTTTAGTAAAACAAGATATATATCAGTTAAAAGAAATAATAAAAAAATAAAAATGGAGATCAAAAATAAGCTCTTTAACCTTTTCATTAATGAATCCCAACTCTTTTCTGAATTTCTTTTTGTCCCGGGCTATTCATTTCCATATTCATCAACAAATTCAGAGATACTTTTAAGGTTCAGCTTCTTCTTAAATATGAAACTGACACTTATTCCGAGTTCAAATATTGCAAGCACCTTTAAAATAATAAAACCGATAACAGGAATTAAGCTAAGAATGAAATAAACCATAACACCCATCAAAATAAAAAAAGCAGGCGAAAAAACAGAGATATTAAATTTACTGATTATTTTTTTCCCTATCGAATAATAGATTACAGCACGTCCGAATATAAAAAGAGATATCAAGAACATGAGAAGAATAAGCAGCATAGGTATTCCGACATAAATGAAACTTAAGATCACTGATAATAGAAAAAGGAGAACAAATGAAAATACTGATACGATTCCAAGTAAACCTATCCTGAGAAAATTATCTGACAGAAGTTCTTCTGCCCTTTTGATCCGAACAGGAATAATTGAGAAAAGAAAAAGCGAAACGATCAAGGACATCACAAGAAAAATAATTTTAATGAGGTTTACTGTTTTTGAATTTAATACTACAGGTGATAAGGATGTTTCTATTTTTTCAAAAGAAAAATTAATATTATGGATATCACCTCCGACCCTGGACTCATCTTTTCCGCGAAGAGATCCTCCGATAACAATAAGATCACCTTTAATAGAAAAATCTTTCCCCAATTCCACTTTTGAACTAATACAGACAACATCTTTTCCAACCTTACCATTCAACTTCAGAGATCCGCCTATCTTAATAAGATTTTTATTTACTACACCGTTCACAATTATATTCTTTCCTATGGAAACGAGATTATTTTCAACCACCTTATTATAAGTTTTTATATTTTTTCGGGATTCTACACCAAAAACCGGTGCTAATATCATTGTTACAAATATGGAAATAATTAAAATTCTTTTCATTAGCTGTTATGGTTTGACCCTTTGAATTTCAGATAGATCTTATTATATACAAAATAGGATGTTAATATAAAAAACAAAGCGAATACAATACCGGTTATTTCTACTCCGATCTTCACATTCAGGATTACTTCAAGAAGAGTATTTACTGCTTTAAAGATCGTTAGTAATCCGGAAAAAACAGCAGAAATAAACTTGGCAGCACCTGAAATAACAGATGTAGCCTGATCCTTGGTTAAGATAAATGCCCGAATCATGCTGTCGTTGGCAAAATCGAAGTATATATATATCCCTGCAATTAACAACATAAAACTTGCGGCGATCAATGAGAAAAGTGAAGCGATATGAGAAAAACGGGGAAAGAGTTTTTTCATTACATTTTTTTCTATCTCAACGGGAGGTTCTTTGCATTCAGGTTCTTGCAGACCGGATTCCAACAATTCATAATACTTTAAAGTATTTTGGCATTTTTCACATGAAAGTATATGATCTCTTGTTAGAGAATACTCCATACTATTTTGCGAATGTTCCAAATATCTGATTATTTTCTCATTACTTAAACATTTCATGTTTCAACATCTCCCTTTTCAAGATCTCTTTTGCTTTGAAGATCCTGTTCTTAACTGTACCTACCGGAAGCCCCATGAATTCGGCAATCTCATCATATTTCAACCCCTGCAGATACCGTAACAATATCAGTTCCCTGTATTTTAAAGGAATTGTATCTACAACTTCCCAGACTATTTTTTTTATTTCTGCTTTTTCAAGATGGTGGTAGCCGTCATTTGAGATAGAACCGGTGTGATCCAGGATCTTTTTTTGTTTTATCTCTTTTAAGTCAAGTGAATCGATCTGGACCTGGTTCTTTCTTATATGATCTATAACAAGGTTATAACAGATTCTGTAAGCCCATGTTGAAAATTTATATTGATAATTATATTTATAGATGACGGTATAGATTTTAATAAAGAATTCCTGTGACAACTCTATTGATAATTCTTCATCGCGAATCATCCGATAAATAAAGTTATAAATTCTTCTGTTATATTTCTTCATCAGCTTTTCAAAAGACCCTTTATCTCCTTTTACTATTTCTTTAATAAGGGCCTGATCCTCATCTAATTTCATTTTACGTTTTTATCAGGGGAAAGTTTTCATTCAAATTCAATAACATCCACATTTCCATCTGTTTTTAGTTTAAACTCATCATCCGGAAGAGCCAGATTAATTCTATATTCAGAAAAAAGATAAACAATGTCAACCCCGGTGGGATCTTTTTGAATGATCTTTATTGGAAGAAAACTCTCTGATACAAAAATTAAAAAATCCGCTCCATCATTTTTATTTGAAAAATGAATTGTTCTCTTCTCCGGATCTAAAGATATATTCTCACTTAATTCTTTGGTATACAATAATTGAAAGATCCATAATTGCGTCTTCTTTTCCAGTCTGCCTTTTGTTATCTGTTCATCTTCCTCATCATAGTATTCATATGAATCTTCAGAGAGGATCCATATTTTATGATCAGGATCAAGATATTCCCATTTTATCTTTTTTCTGTCCCGGAAGGTCATTAAACCCCTTTCTTCTATCTCCAATATCCCATCATTGATCACCTGATTCTTGAATTCTACCTTGAATGGTTTTATCCTATCAAGCTTTTCACGAACTCGGTAAAGAAGATCTCCGGAATTTTCAGAATTTAAAAAAGAACTTAATAAAATAAAAAGAAATATAAGTTTCTTAAGCAATTGAAACGCCTAATGCTATTGAATTAACTTTATCAACTTCATTCTCATTTCTTGAAGGAATAAGTATAGGAATTCTGGCTCCCATAACAATGTGTGCTACCTCCCTTTTCATATAGAACATAAAACATTTCCCGAGAAGATTCCCGGCTTCAATATTTGGCATTAGCATAATCCGGACGTTTCCTGCAACCGGGTTCTTTATACCCTTCACTTCAGCTGCTTCTCTTGAAACAGCGATATCAAATGCAAGAGGTCCGTATACTTCACATCCCGGAATTTCCCCTTTTGAATTCATAATTGTAAGTATTTCCGCATCTGTGGTCGCAGGCATTGATTCTTTCACCGATTCTATTGCTGTCATTATACCAACCTTGGGATTCTCATATCCGAGGCTATGAAAGACTTTGACACTATTAGAGATCAACTGAACTTTCTGCCCGAGATCAGGCGAAATAACAATACCTCCGTCTGTCAGTCCTATAAATCCATTACTACTATCTAAAGGATCCTCCATGATAAGAACATCGGAAAGAAGATTGCCGGTTCTGAGACCTTTTTCTTTATCAAGAACTGGTTTTATCAGTTTTGCTGTCGGCAGAAAACCTTTTAGTATCACATTTACCTTGTTCTGGTTTGCCAATTCGACTATTCTTTCAGCCGATTCTTCGACAGATGTACAATTGATTATTTCAAAATCAGAAGGATCACCGCCATTATCTTTTATCATTCCTGTTATTTTGGGTTCATTTCCGGTAAGAATAAAATCAGCGATCCCTTCCCTTTTTGCATTTATTACAGTAAGTACCGAATTGAGATTCTCAGGAACAGGGACACCTATGACCATCCCTTTTTTCTTTTTCGCATTTAGTATCAGTTCATGAAAATTTTTTATCATACTCAACTCCGTTACATTCCCTGAGACATCATTTTAACGAAATCACTATTTGTCTTTGTTTTGCTCAATTTCCCTATCAATAATTCCATAGCATCCACTTCGCTCATCTGCGCAAGGACCTTTCTCAATATCCATATCTTATTAAGTTCATCCTGCCCTATCAGCAATTCCTCTTTCCTTGTTCCGGATTTGAATATATCAATAGCAGGGAATACTCTTTTATCAACAAGTCTTCTGTCGAGATTGATCTCCATATTTCCTGTACCTTTAAATTCTTCAAAAATTACTTCATCCATTCTGCTGCCTGTATCGACAAGTGCCGTTGCAAGGATGGTAAGACTTCCGCCTTCCTCAATATTTCTTGCAGCTCCGAAGAATTTTTTGGGTTTTGTGAGAGCGTTTGCATCGACACCACCGGAAAGCACTTTTCCGGAAGGAGGTGTTATTGAGTTATGTGCTCTTGCCAGTCTTGTTATAGAGTCAAGGAGTATCACAACATCCTTACCCATCTCTACCATTCTTTTTGCTTTCTCAATAACAATATCGGCAACTTTTGTATGCCTCATCGGCACTTCATCAAATGTAGATGATATTACTTCACCGTTAACGCTTCTTGCCATATCTGTCACTTCTTCGGGTCTTTCATCAATAAGCAGAACTATAAGATGTATATCAGGATGATTAATTTCTATCGATTTTGCTATTGCCTGGAGAATCATTGTTTTTCCAGTTCTGGGAGCTGCAACGATCAAGCCTCTTTGACCTTTTCCTATCGGAGTAAGAAGATCCATTACTCTCCCTGTAGTATTATCCGGAGAAGTCTCCAGGGATATCCTTTCATCAGGATAAAGAGGAGTAAGTTTTTCGAATCTCCGGTTAGATCTAAATTTCAGGACATAATCGGGGTCTTCAGAATTAACTGCTTCAACACTAAGGAGTGCGAAATATTTTTCTCCCCCTTTAGGAGGCCTTACCGATCCGGAAATAGTATCACCTGTTCTCAGATCAAATTTATTTACTTGTGATGGCGAGACATATATATCCTCTGAACTGGACAGATACGAATACTCCTCAAATCTGAGAAATCCATAACCGTCAGAATGAAGATCAATAACTCCCTCAGCAAAGAGCTTGCCATTCGCACTTGCCTGAGCACTTAATATCTTAAAAAAAAGTGCGCTTTTATCTTTTATATCTTCGTCTTTTAATTTAAATTCTGAAACTACTTTTTTCAACTCTGGGATTTTCATTTTTTGTAAATCTTTTAATAAATACATGTTTACTCCTCTAATCCTTTTTCAATGCTGTTTAAAACTTCAAATTCTGAATTTTCATTTTTAGATGAAAACGGAATTACTTTTAAACCAAATCTGGTTTGATGATTTTTTAATTGATTCTTTAATACTGAATTTGATAATTTATCACTTTTTGTAAAAATTGTCAATATTCTCAAATTTTTATTTAGAATTGATGATAGTGCCAGCATATCGGCTTTCAGATAACCATGCCTTGAATCAATAAGTGAGAATACTAATCTTATATTTTTTGTTTTGTTGAAGAAAGCATCCATTAATTTGTTAACTCTTCCCTGATCGGATTTTGATATTTTCGAATAACCATATCCAGGAAGGTCAACAAGATAAAATTCATCGTTGATTAAATAATAATTAATACTGATTGTTTTTCCGGGCCTTGAACTCGTTTTCGCCATTTTCTTTCTTCTGACAAGCTTATTGATGAGAGTTGATTTACCAACATTCGATCTGCCAATGAATAAAAATTTCGGCAGCTGATCATCAATGATCTCTTTCGGAACGAAAACTGTTCTTATTAATTCTGTCTTTTTTATTATCATTTGATTTTAGACTTTAAAATTACTGAATATTAGGATTCATGTACGGCTTTATTATACGGCTCTTAATATTTTTCATTTTAATTGTTTTCTCTAGAACTATACTGAGTACATCATCCATATTTTCAACAAAATGGACTTTAACGTCTTTTTTTACCTCTTCAGGAATATCTTCCAGATAATCTCTTTTATTCTCAATTGGAATTATAACATTCTTAACGCCATATCTGTGAGCCGCAATTATTTTTTCCTTTATCCCCCCAACCGCAAGGATCTCTCCCCTTAAAGTGATCTCACCTGTTATGGCAAAATTAGCTTTAACTTTTATCCCGGTTAAAAGCGATATCATTGCTACTGCCAGAGTAACACCTGCAGAAGGACCCTCTTTCGGAACAGCACCCTGAGGGATATGAAGATGAATATTATGATTCTCAAGAAGATCTATATCAAAATCCAGTTCATATAATTTCAGTTTCACAAAACTATAAGCAGTGGATGATGATTCAACCATCACTTCGCCCAGTCTTCCCGTCAGGATCAATTCTCCGGATCCTTTAATATATTTTGATTCAACTATCAGAAGATCTCCACCAAAAGGTGTCCATGCCATTCCTATACATACTCCCACTTCACTTTGTTTAAAGATCTTCATATCAGAATAAAGAGGAATTCCCAGGAATTTCTCTATCATTACTTCATCAATACTTAATTTTTTTGTTAAGTTATTTTTTCCGTTCTCAACAAAATTTCTGGCGATCTTTCTTGTAACCTTACCAATCTGTCTTTCAAGTTCTCTTACTCCTGATTCACGTGTATAACTATTAATGATCTTCATTAATACATCATCACTTATAGAAAAATCAGATGTTTTTATTCCATTCTTTTCAGACTGATTTTTTATCAAATAATTTTTTGCTATTTGCAACTTCTCCATTTGAGTATATCCCTGGATCTCGATTATTTCCATTCTATCCTTAAGTGGCAATGGAATATTTTC
>CAYNUG010000059.1:0-11792 GCA_964400545.1 uncultured Clostridia bacterium
AATGGATCAATTATTATATTTGCAGGAATAATATTTATCATTGCCTTTTTAATTACAATGACTGGAAGGGGTGGTGGAAATTTTTATGTCATCACTCTGGCACTTGCAGGAATAACCATGCATCAAGCTGCAACTACCGGACAATTTATTTTAATTGTTTCTTCCCTATCGGCCTCATTCTTTTTCAATAAAAAGAGAACGATATCCTGGAAACTTTTTTTTATTATCGGGACACTTACTTCTATTTTTGCATTTTTCGGGGGGTTTTTCTCCGACATGATAACCGGAAGAACTCTTAAGTATATATTTTCAGCACTACTTTTTATCGCCGCCATACTAATGTTAAAACCTGTAAAAGAAAGAATGCGAAAAAGATCCGCATTATCATGGGACATCAGATCCGGAGAGCACATATTTCTGATAGACTTTAAAATTGCAGTCCCGGCAACGATACTTTCAGGATTCTTTGCAGGAATGGTGGGGGTATCAGGTGGTTCCTTTCTCGTTCCACTAATGGTACTTGCCTGTAATGTCCCCATGAAGATAGCAGTGGGAACTTCGACCACCATGGTCTCAGCAATAGCATTTATGGGATTTCTTGGTCACTCGTTCTCGGGACATTTTGATCTTGGAATAGCATTGCCACTTGCCATTGCAGGTGCTGTAGGAGGAATGCTGGGATCTATAATAGCTTTGAGATCCGGACAGAGATCTTTAAAATTACTTTTCGCTATTACTACTCTTATTGCTTCTGCGATCATGATATTCAATGCCCTTATTACAAAATAATCATCCATGGACGAACCTACAGATAAAATAAGGAAAAAAAGAGGTAAGTATGCCGGGTAAAAAAAGACTTAAAGTGTTAGACAGATACTTAACATTATGGATATTTATTGCAATGGCAATAGGAGTAGGGATGGGTTATTTCATCCCTTCCATAGTAATTTTCTGGAATAAATTTAACAGCGGAGCAACCAATATTCCGATCGCAATAGGATTGATACTGATGATGTATCCCCCTCTGGCAAAAGTTAAATACGAGGAATTGGGAGATGTTTTCAGGAACAAAAAAATTCTCGGATTATCTCTCGTTCAGAACTGGATCATAGGCCCGGTACTGATGTTCTTTTTAGCCATTCTCTTTCTTCAGGACATGCCCCATTACATGACAGGGCTTATAATAATAGGACTTGCCCGATGTATTGCCATGGTTATAGTCTGGAACGAACTAGCTAAAGGCGATTCGGAATATGCAGCAGGACTGGTCGCACTCAACAGTATCTTTCAGGTCCTGTTCTTCTCCTTTTATGCCTGGATCTTTATAACAAAACTTCCACCGTTGATCGGATTAAAAGGAGTGGTCGTAAACATAAGCATCGAACAGATTGCAAAGAGCGTTTTTATTTACCTCGGGATTCCATTCCTGGCCGGTATGATCACCAGATTTGTACTTATTAAATCAAGGGGCAAAAGATGGTATGAAACAAAATTTATTCCCAAGATCAGTCCGATAACACTGATCGCACTCCTTTTCACAATTATCGTAATGTTCAGTCTTAAAGGAGAGTTCATAGTAAAAATACCATTTGATGTTGTAAGGATCGCTATTCCTCTTCTTGTTTACTTTGTCGTAATGTTTCTTGTAAGTTTTTATATCGGCAGAAAGATCGGAGCCGACTATCCGAAGACCACAACTCTTGCATTTACCGCAGCAAGCAACAATTTTGAACTCGCAATTGCAGTAACCGTCGCTGTTTTCGGTATTAATTCCGGGGAAGCATTTGCTGCTGTTATCGGTCCGCTTGTAGAGGTCCCGGTCCTTATTGGACTTGTCAATGTTGCACTAAAGTTCAGACAAAAATATTTTACAAATTGATCAAAGTGAGGTTGAAATATGAAAAAGACAATACTTTTCATCTGCACTCATAATTCGGCAAGATCTCAAATGGCTGAAGGATTAACCAATCATTTTTTCAAAGAGAACTGGGAGGCCTTTAGTGCCGGAACAGAGAAAACCTTTGTCAAACCAATGGCAATAAAAGTTTTAAAAGAGATAGGGATCGACATTTCCGGTCACAGATCAAAACTTAGTACTGATTTCAGAGGAAAAGAATTTGATATTGTTGTAACAGTTTGTGACAGTGCAAAAGAGAACTGCCCATATTTCCCGGGTTCAGCAAGCTATGTCCACAAAGGTTTTAATGACCCTTCTAATTCACAGGGAAATGACGAGGAAGTTTTAAAAGCCTTCAGAGAGTCCAGAAATGAGATCCATGAATGGTTAAATTATTTTCTATTAACTTAATTCTTCTTCTTTATCCTGTTCCGGCGGAATTATTTCAAGTGCCCTTTTCAGATCGCTGTCCCTGACAAGGATTTTTACTTTTCCGAGTCCATCCATTGAAATGCCGAGCAGTCTTCCAACAGCTTCAAATTTAAGCACTGATCTGATCCCGAATGCGTCAAGCTTTGATTTTATAATTTCGGCTTCAACCATTCCTTCAATAACAATAAGCTCTTTAAGGTTTTCTTCTTTCATGGGTACTCCATTCAAAAAAGATCAGCAATTAGAGAAATATTAGAATCTGACAACCGCTCCACCCCAGGTAAATCCTGCTCCGAATGCAGCTAAGAGAGCATTATCTCCTTCTTTTAAGCGCCCTTCTTTCCGCGCGTGATCCAATGCTATCGGTATTGTTGCGGCAGAAATATTTGCAATCTTATCTATATTTACAAATGTTTTTTCCATGGGTATTTTAGCTCTTCGGATAGTTGCTTCTATGATCCTCATATTTGCCTGATGGGGAATAAAAAGATCTACATCTTCACCCGTAAGTCCTGCCAATTCTAAAGATTTCATGGCAGCTTCCTGCATCCTGAGCACAGCATGCTTAAAAACCTCATTTCCTTTCATATGAACGGTATGCAGTTTGTTTGCAACTGTCTCTTCACTTGCAGGCATAGCACTTCCGCCGGCAGGCTGCATCAGAAGATCACCAAGATTTCCATCAGCACCCCAATATGTCGAAAGAATACCATCATCCTCATTTTCTGAAGATCTTAATACTGCTGCACCGGCTCCATCCCCGAAAAGGACACATGTATTTCGGTCTTTCCAATTGATCACCTTGGACATTGTTTCCGCTCCGGCTATCAAAGCAGTTTTCGCCACTCCTGTTTTTATCAAAGAATCTGCCATTATCAAAGCATAAAGGAATCCTGAACACGCAGCTCCGATATCAAAAGAAGGAACAGGTTTCAATCCCATTTTCTTTTGAACCCAATTCGCTGTTGAGGGATAAGCATTATCAGCAGTTATGGTGGCAACAATGATCAGATCGATCTCAGAACTCTCGATACCCGCATCTTTAATAGCTTCCTTTGCTGCTTCAACTACCAGATCCGAGGTTGCCTGCTGATCAGAAGCGAAATGCCTCTCTTTAATTCCTGTACGGGAAGTAATCCATTCATCAGATGTATCAACAATTTTCGCCCAGTCATCATTCGTCATGATCTTCTCAGGAAGATATGACCCGGTTCCAATAATTTTTGTATTAGTCAACTAAGTTCTCTCTAAAATAAATTGAAAAGATCTGTATCCCAAGCTCTCTGTCATCGGAAATTGTTTTATCCAGTTTCCCGGGCACAAATATTTTGTCGACTTCAATAATGAGCCTAAGTTCATCATTGGTTCCTAACTTTTCAGCAGGAATTATATAATTCTTTTCAAAATCTTTCTTTTCAGGAACGAATTCATCAAGAAGATTTTCATTTATAAAGAATCTTATCTTCTGATCCTCCATGTTATGCTCAGATACTCTCCCTTTGATCTTTAAAACTACCTCTTTCCCGGGATTTTCAATAATGCAAACAGATTTTCCAGATGTCCATCTCCATTCTCCAATAGTTGGATTTTTTGAATTAAAATCAGTTTCTGACTGGTGCCAACCTTCGTCATAAACGATCTCCGGAGCATTCAGCGAAGCTGACTGGATATTAAGGACCTTGTCGAAAAGGAGGATCTTATCATCATTATTCTCAATATTATAGAGCCCGACGGAAAGTCGGATCTCCTCGTATCCTTCAAAATCGATATCATACTCATCAAGAAATTTTGGAATGTATATATCCCTTGTATATTCTAACTTTTCACCTTTTTTCCAGTCAGAGATCTTCATTTCCGGAAAATGGTCATCCTGGAATAACATCTCTTTGTTCTTTATTCTCCAGAAGTGGACAAAAACTTTATAATTCTTTTTCAATTCAGTAAATTTTTCATTCAGTTCAAAAGAATAGCTCATTTTCCCGTAAAGATCATCTGTAACTGTTTCAGGTATCATCTTCACATTAAGATCTATCCCCCTGGTATCATTCTTCTTTCCACAGAATGACAGGGCAACAAATAATATAACTATAATGACAGCACTTCTTTTATTCATTGGATCCTCCTAGTTAAAAGAATAAGACTTACAAGAGAATATTCTTAACATAATTTAAGCTACAAAGCAACTTCTCCTGCTTGGAAACAAAAAAGGGGGACGGATGATAACCGTCCCCCTTTTCAATCTATATTAAACTTTTACTTTTTGTCCATATCTTCAAATTCGGCATCGATGACCTCACCTTCTTCAGCATCCTTACCGCTTTCATTCCCTGGATTTTCACTCTGAGGTTCTCCTGAAGTTTCTCCGGGCTCAGGCTGTGGAGGAGCACCGTTTTTGTAAAGTTCAGTTGAGAGTTTCGATGTTAATTCATTAATATTCTCAATTTCCTTCCTGATCTTCTCATCTTCACCACTTTTCACTGCCTCTTTTCCAGCTTTTACTGCAGATTCGATATCATCCTGCATTTCCTGCGGGATCTTATCTTTGTTCTCTTTCTGAAGTTTCTCAAGAGCATAAATGATCTGATCAAGTTTGTTCTTATTCTCTATAGACTCTTTCTGCTTCTTATCCTCTTCGCTATGTTTTTCCGCATCCTTCACCATTTGATCTATTTCTTCATCAGAAAGGCCACTGGAAGATGTTATAGTGATAGCCTGCTGTTTGCCGGTTGCCATATCCTTTGCATTAACATTAAGTATTCCGTTAGCATCAATGTCAAATGCCACTTCCACCTGAGGTACACCACGGGGAGAGGGGGGGATACCGGTCAATGTGAATTTCCCCAGCGTCCTGTTGTCTTTAGACATCTCTCTTTCACCCTGAAGAACATGTATCTCAACACTTGGCTGATTATCATCGGCAGTAGTGAATATATCCGTTTTCTTGGTCGGGATAGTTGTATTCTTCTCTATCAATTTATGAGTTATTCCTCCAAGAGTCTCGATCCCGAGAGACAATGGGGTTACATCCAACAGCAAAATATCTTTAGCTTCTCCACCCAGAACTCCTCCTTGGATTGCTGCACCGGATGCAACAACCTCATCAGGATTTACTCCTTTTCCCGGATCCTTACCGAAGAAATCTTTTACTGTCTGTTGAACGAGCGGGATCCTTGTAGAACCACCCACAAGTACAACCTCTTTTATCTCAGTAAGTTTGACACCAGCATCTTCAATCGCATTCTTACAAGGTTCAAGAGTTCTTTTTACAAGATCACCAATCAATTGCTCAAACTTCGCCCTGGTAAGTTTCATTACAAGGTGCTGTGGTCCAGACGCATCAGCAGTAATGAACGGAAGGTTTATTTCGGTCTCAATTGTCGTCGAAAGTTCTATCTTGGCTTTTTCTGCCGACTCTTTCAATCTCTGCAGGACCACCTTATCCTTTCCAAGATCTATCCCTTTATCTTTCTTAAACTCACTAATTATCCATTCAATAAGAACCTGATCTAAATTATCTCCACCAAGATGCGTATCACCATTTGTTGATTTCACCTCAACTATATTTTCACCGATCTCGAGAATGGAAATATCGAAAGTTCCACCACCAAAATCAAAAACAGCAATCATCTGATCAGTGCTTTTATCAAGACCATAAGCAAGAGCTGCAGCTGTCGGTTCATTTATTATTCTCTTCACATCCAATCCTGCGATCTTTCCAGCATCCTTTGTCGCCTGTCTTTGAGAATCATTAAAGTAGGCCGGGACAGTAATAACCGCTTCCGATACATTCTCCCCCAGATAATCTTCAGCTGCTTCTTTCAATTTTTTCAGTATAAGTGCAGATATCTCGGGAGGTGAATAAAGTTTTCCGTTAATATCTACTCTTGCATCATTCTTCGGCCCCTTTACAACTTTATAGGGTACCATTTTTATCTCTTCATTTATTTCCGAGAACCTTCTTCCCATAAATCTTTTGATTGAATATACAGTATTCTCAGGATTTGTTACTGCTTGCCTTTTGGCAACCTGCCCTACAAGCCTTTCACCATCTTTCGTAAATGCAACAACAGAAGGAGTAGTCCTTCCTCCTTCGGAACTGGGTATTATTTTCGCTTCCCCTTTATCCATTACCGCAACAACCGAATTGGTTGTTCCCAAATCAATACCTATAATTTTTCCCATTATTACCTCCAAATTATTTATTCAATCATATATTAATACAAAATCATATATTTGTCAACATATATATTATATTTATCTTAGTGTGCTGTTATCACATTTTAGATATTATGCGATTTACAAGGAATTACCCTGAATGTTACTCTATTAGGTAAAATTAAAAATGTCCGAGTATCTCAGCGGCCTTTTCCGGAAGGACGCTGTTGATAAAAACCCCTGTTGCCGATTCGAAACCTCCTGTTCCTTCCAGGGCGGGAAGGATCTCCAGATACCAGTTAAAATAGGGATGATCATCTTCCTCAAAAGGAGCATTGTGAAGAAGAAGATTGAAAGGGAGATCTCCTAATGCATTCACTAATTTTCTCATTACCGTATCAAAGATCTTCGAAAGTTCCTCCAGATTCATATCCGATATATCTTCAAATCTGAAACATCCTTTCTTCTGATAAAAAGCAATCTGAAAAGAATTCCGGGAATACCATGGGTTAACTGCAATAAACTTGTCATTTTCAGAGACTATTCTTTTTCTGTGTTCTAATTCCGCTGAGATTATTTCACTGAACAATGATCTGTTGTCCTTTTCATAAAAATCTTTTAGTATGATTAATTTCCTTTTCACTTCTGCCGGGATAAAAGGTAATGCGATCAATTGCGAATGATTGTGAGAAATTGTGGCTCCGGCTGAAGCCTTATAATTTTTAAAGATCTGGACATATTTCAATCGGGAATCCCTCTTCAAATCTTTGATCCTCTCTCTGTATGTAACAAAAATATTTCTATAATATTCAGGACCGCATCGCAAAATGTCCTCAGAATGAATAGGTGTCTCAATCACTATTTCATGAGCACCAGCACTTTTGAACATTTTAAAAAATCCTTCATTCATTTCTCTGTATTTTTCTTCAACACCAAGCACAGGGAATTTGTTCGGTATAACCCTGGTTTTCCAACCCGAAGCATTATCCCCGATCCTGAATATTTCAGGCGGTGTCATATCTTCATTACCTGCACAAAACGGGCAATTCTCAGGAGTAAGTTCTATATATTTCCTGACCCCGGTAAAATTCGGACGATTCTCTCTTTCGGGAGAATAGATCACAAATGCTTCTGAAAAAGGGTCTTTTCTGATCTCAGACATCGTCACTCCCAAAAGCATTCACAATATGATCTATTTTAAATTTGCCATCTGAGAGAAGAATTGAAACAATATCAAACCGGACAAACATCTCTCTGAACTTCTTTCTCGTTGAATATAATTTTGCACCCATGATTATTTTCGCAATCTTCTTCTTATCAACAAATTCTTCAGGTAATCCTGCATCCGATGAACACCTCGATTTCACTTCGACAAAGATAAGAAAATCTTTTTTTACCATTATTATGTCTATCTCAGATCCTCCGATCCTGCAATTGCTCTCTATAATACTATATCCCTTTTTTTTTAGATATTTACGCGCTTCCTGTTCCCCTTTTGCGCCCAGACTGTTCTTTGGTATCACAGAGAAGTTCTTATCTCCTCCATTTTGATACCAAGCTTCTCCAGCTCCGAGAGAACAGGGAGATAGATCTCGCTTATTACAGGGATATATACACCTGTAAGGTCAAACTTTTCCTCTGCCATCATTTTCACACCTATCGCAAGCGGAAGACTTACAGTTCTGGACATTGAAGAATCTTTCCCGGGAATACCGAAATCGATCAGAGTTGAAGTGATTTTATCTCTTGATCCATCAATGTTTTCAACTATAAAGATATGCTTCATTAGTATCATATCTTTTTCATTATTTTTATAGAAAAGTTTTTTTTGTAAGAGATCACTTAGAATATCAAGGAAATTATCATGCTTTGAAGTCAATTCATTTCCAAAAAGCCCTAACCATTCGAGCCTTTTTAATTCCTCACTGTCAATTGGAAGATGAAACTTTAGTGCTATTTCTTTCTTTATATCATTTTCTCCTTTTATACCGGACAATTTGGATAAAGCATCCCTGAAAGGAACACCCCCAATCCCATTTAACTTCTCCTCGGAAAGGAGACCCATATCTATTATGAGTTTAAAGGTCCTGCACCATCCCGGATATCTGTAGGTTCCTCTTATAAGTGTTTTTACATCTTTAAGTTCATAAATATCCCGGTATATTATCGAATCACGATTTGGGTACATTTCGAAATCACCAAGACCTTCGACCTTTTCATTTCTGCAATTTTGAAAAAGTTCCTCTCCGGGAATATCAACGATCATTCCATTCTTAAGATATTTTGCAGGATTTCGGGATGCGAGAATAACACCTCTCGGACTCCAGGAAAATTTGTATCCGAATGGATTATTGTTATCTTCAGGTGCAGGCAGACCTCCCGTATAAGAATAAAACTCCCTGATCTTTCCGCCTTCCGATTCAACTTTATCAATTATTTTTTTTGCTGACATATGATCTATACCGGGATCCACACCAATCTCATTTAGAAAAAGGAGACCTTTCTTTTTAGCAATTCCATCGAGTTCCTTCATCCCCTTGCTGACATACGAAGTAGTAGCCATATTCTTACCGTTCTTAACACAAAGATCTGCAACTTTCAGATGAAGTGTCCATGGAAGAAGACTGACAACTATATCATTCTCACTTATAGCCGAATTCAATTTCAATGTGTCATTTATATCAAGTTCAAGAGCATTTCCATTTTCATATCCTCTGGTTAATTCTTCCGCTTTTTCCAGATAAATATCCGCCACAGTAACATTGAGATTGCTATCTTCAAGGAGGTAATTTACTCCCGGTCTGCTTACAAAACCAGCCCCAAGAATAAGAATATTTTTCAATTTTCCTCCAACAAGAAGGACTTCATATACTTATAATCCCCGGTAAATTCACCATTGTGAAGTATAAGAGCTCTCTTTACAGGTTCAGGCAGGATCAATGAATCAAATCCTGCTTTGAAGTCGGCTTCTACGATCCCGGCTGCGAATTTGGATAATACTTCAGAGAATGCCTCGGATGATTCTCTCGGGAACTCACAGGGAAGATTGTCAACCGCCATTACAGATACACCTTCCCTGCTGACACCATCCTCGAACTTATCTTCCCTCCCTAAATATGTAAAAGACGGATTATCCGGCAATGTAACTTTGTGAGTTATCTCGATTGATCCATTGATATCGCAACTGATATCTCCGATCATTCTCAAATTTGGATATTTTATAAGGGCTGCCTGATCCCTTAAATATTTTTTTGTAATAAGTCTGGGATATTTCTCAGTCCAATAAATACAATTTACCAGGACCTTCAATTTCTCGGCATACTCTTCAAATCTTGATACATATAATTCAGGATTATTATAGTATTCTTGAAGATCAAACCCGTTATCTTTTCTTTTAACAAGATCCTCTTCCTTAAGGATCACTTTATAAAAAACAAAATTATCCGCTGAAAAATTTTCATAATTTTCATCAAGTATATCCACCGAAACCGTTTTATACGGAAGAAGATCAAATATCTCCTGGGCACCCTGAGATACATTCCCATACCCGGCAAAACCAAATACAAAGGGAGATAGTTCGGGAGGGAAACCATACTCTTCGATCTCCTTTCCAATTTCACTTATGTGTTCTTTTGCTTCTTCAACTGAACTATAGGAGAAAGCCTGTTTTATTTTTTCCAGAGGCGTATCATATCCCTGCAATTTTAATTTTATTCCAAGACCATGAAGGGTCTCCACCATTCCCGCAAAACCTGCATACTTCCCGAAAAATATAAGTCTGCGATTCTCACCGTCTACAATTCTTTCATAATCTATCAGGTTAACATTTTTATCGACCATTGTTCTCAACATATCCATATTGTATGTTTGTCCCTTGATCGTATGTGAAAAAAAGATATAGGTTTTCCCCTCCTCATAAAAATCGGCGGGTATTTCCTTCACCGCAAAGATAGTTCCCGCTTTACCCAGGTCCTCATTTACTTCTGCTCCTACCCGGGCATACTCCTCGTCTTTAAAGATCCTCCGTTTTGAAGGTTGAATAATTGTTTTTATCCCAAATTTATCCCGGAGTTCTTTAACAACTCCGGGAGTGAGCGGGACCCTTCTCTCCCAATCATTTTTGTCTTCCCTTCTGATTCCAATTATTTTAGGCATATATCCTCTCTTTTTAAATACTTCTATTTAGCAGAGAAAGGAGGGCAAGTCAATAAAAATCTGATCGGTTTCTAACTTTATCTTCTTTTTAAAGACCTTTCTATGGATTCGAGAGAATAATTTACAATTATCGGACGCTTGTGAGGGCAGAAATAAGGATTAGTCGATTTGAATAAGTTCCTCACAACTTTTTTCATCTGATCATAATTGAGTTTATAGTTAACTTTGATCGAACTTTTACATGCTATCTCCGCTAACGTTCTATCTTCAAAATCAACCCCTTCAACTTCAAAACTTAGAATCTGTCTAATCGTATCGGCCACAGCTCTTTCACTAAGGATCTCCGGATATCCTTTTACATCGTAAGAGTTTCCTCCCATATGCACAATATCAAATCCAGTATTATTGAGAGTTTCCATTTTTGCCTCATCCAGTGATCCAACCTCACCCGGGGTCAATTCAATGATCAATGGAAAAAGTGGGGATACAGTTGCTGTCTTTTTTTCTACGAACTCCTTTTTCAGCTTGTCAAAATTAGCTCTTTCATCAGCATTATGCTGATCTACGACCATTAGATCACCATCTTTTTCTATAATGATGTAAGAATCTTTATATTGTCCGATCACAATAAAATCATCCCCTTCGGACATACTGTCTTCAAACAGGCCCTGTTGAGAGAAATTTGTAAATTCATTACCTGACCCTTCAGATTTCTCGTACGGGAAAGGAGATATCCTGTCAGGAACAGGTTCTTCTAAATCCATCCCATTTCTATCACCCATTGCACTCTCGATCCCTCTTTTTATCAATTGATAAATTTTTGAAGAATCTTCAAATTTTATCTCCAGTTTCATCGGATGAATATTAACATCGACCTCACCCGGAGGAACTTCAAGTAATAAAATTCCTACAGGGCTTCTGCTTTTCTCAAGATAATGCCTGAATGTGTTTCTAAATGAAGCATAAAGAGTTTTTTCCTTTACATTCCGGCCATTTACGAAGAAGAACTGCTTCTTATTCCCGGACACTCCTGTATTAAGTTTTGATATCATCCCGCTAATTTTATATCCGAAGTATTCAAGATCGATATCCGCAAGATTATCTGTAAGCTCTTTCCCCAAAACCTGATAACTCCTTTCCCTCAGATCATTAA
>CAYNUG010000060.1:0-11748 GCA_964400545.1 uncultured Clostridia bacterium
GAACCATTCTTCACGGTCAATACAGGAAATTGGCGATAAGAGCAGGATCATTAAAATCCCGGACGGCCTTAGTCCTGATAATTTTGTGTTGATCGACGGAAAAATTTATATTTCTGCTCACAGCAATAGTCAGTTCCGTATTTTCTCAATGGAAACGGAAACCAGAAAATTGTCTGAACTGCACCGCTTCGCCTATCCTTATGGTGAAATAACATTCGATAATTCAAATTCAGCCTTTTATTTGAGAGGTCAATTCGGTGATTCCATTTACGAAATATCTAAGATCAAAGCGGGAAAGAACGGTAAGTTGTGGGTGACAGACCTTCTGTCGGGAAGACTTTTCATTATAACTTTATAGGAATTACTTCGAAGGGATCTACCCTCACTTCCGTCTCTCCCATGGGGAGATCCAACGCAGATTCCAGTATAAAACCAACTACGCCCATTTTCCCCACGATCTTTGGAAGAAGTGATGGGCGTAAAAGTTACTCCGCCAGCTCCATTTTAGCCGGGAGTTCTTCACCTTCATTGTTTCTTTTACAGAATTTTTCTATTGGTATTTTTTTCAGAATCTTTTTTAAGGGATCAATTTCCCAGACACTTTTCTCCCAGGTAACATACTTGAAATGGTATTTCAGAGGCGTTGTTTTGCAGGTTTTCCAAAACGGAAGATATGTAACTCCCGACCCACCGAGGATCAGGTCGAATTTTTTTCTTTTTGGTTCAAAAATTATCTTTGTAGTGCCGAAAATAAGCCTGAATCTTTTTGGGGGCACTCTGGTTGAACCTCCTTCCGGAATAACTTTAATATTCAATTTTTCGGCTACTCCTCCCTTTTTACAGAATTTTGTACCGGTGATCTTCCACACCATCTTTTCATCTGTGTTCACTTCCCAGAAAAAATCCTTCCAGGTGGCATGTTTAAAATGGTAGATATAAGGCCTTATCTGACACTTTCTCCATTCCTTACTTATTGAAATATCAAGACCCGCATTTCTGATCTTCAGATCAAATGTTTTGGGCGTATAGTATAAAGTTGATCCTGCAAGTACAATTGTTATCTTCGCAGGTTCTTTTGGAGCTATTATCATGAATCCGCGAAAAACGTTGTCGTCCTTTGAGGTTTCTTCCATCTCCTTCCCGGGATCAAGAACTGCTCCAAGATAATATCTGCCATTTTCAAGTTGTAACGGAAGTTTCAATCCTGAATCCGGTTTTAATTCAATTTCGCCTCCCGGATCCACCGGTGGCACCCTGAGGGTACCATGATCAAGAAGAAGTACGCCTTCCTCCGATTCCATCAGAGAATATTTTTTTAGTGGTATTTTAAAATTCCTGGCTATCACCAGATCAAGAACCACCTCTTTTGAAGTTGCCGTCCCAATATTCTTTACAGTGATCATGACCTTTTTTCCGATCTCTTCCCCCTGGGCTGCATTCACTGGATATGTCAACTCGACATTAAGATTAGGGAAAGGTCTGAATGTTAACTCAAAACTATTCAAAACCGTTTTTGATTTTATATCACTGAGAATTAACTGATAACCCGGCCTTCCGACACCCGATCTCAATTTCTCAAGCAGGTTCTTGTATTCCATTCTACCGAACTTAATGGTCATGTTCCCTTTATCGATCTTATGAGCCCATGAGATATTTCCTTTAATTATCTTACCAATTCTGGCTATTACAAAATCACTGATCGTTGCAAATTCAATATTTGCATTCATTTTCTTAATGTCAACACTCGCAAGGATCTTACTGACATCTTCTGCATTTAGAACGACACTTTTTTTCTTGACGAGCTGAGGGCCTGGTAATTCTATTCTTATAAGTTTGAATTCACCCTGACCTCCGGAGATTATAAAAAAAAGAAAAATAATGGAAAAAAACAATATTTTTAACTTCATGATTCCCCCTCTTAAAAAGAATTAATCCGGATAATCTGAAATTTGATCTTTCTAACTATTAAATAATATATAACAAAAAAACTCGTATCCTCTTATTTCAAGAGGATACGAGAATTCGAACTAAAATCCTTTAAGAAATGTCCCAAGAAATATAAGGAACCAGGCAACTCCCATTACCCAAAAAGCATTAACAGTAACAAACGGAATTACCACAAAATAACTGATAACACTCAATACTGCAAGTATAAGAGAGATCAGCCATACAATTTTTTTTGGTGCGTTCAACCTCATGTTTCCTCCTGTTTTATTTATTTTTTATGTTAAGAAAAAATAACAAAATAATTTAAACAGATCCGACTATCTTCTTTTCCCGAGAAGTCCACCGAGAAGTCCACCCAATGCCCCTCCCAGACCACCACCTCTCTTTCTACGCCCGCCACTTTTGCCGAGACCGTTTATCAGGAATCCGGCAACATCATCAAGAACACTACCATCACCATCCTGATCAAGGAGAGCGCCGATACCGGAAGAACCGGCCCCGGTATCCCTCTTTTTTGTCAGAGCCCCGAGGATGACAGGAGCTAGCATTGGAATAAGTTTCATTACTGTACCCGAGTCAATATTAAATTTCTTTGCAAGAGTATCCGAAGCCTGAAGTCCGGAATCACCAAGAAGCCCGCCAAGCCTTGGATCGGGATTAGAATCTTGAGCTTTAGATTTAAAAAGCCCCGTAAGATCATTAAGAACATCCGAACTACCATACTTATTCAATATATGATCTACTCTCGAATCTCCGCCATAATTATCTTTTTGTTTTTTTAATCCTCCAAGTATCAGAGGAGCGATCTGGGGTATTATCTGTTTCAGGATTCCCTTCTTAACACCTAATGTTTTCGATAGATCTTTAGAAACCTTCGAACCATAAGTGCCCATAAATTCATCAATAAAATTTGCCATTGTTAAATCCTCCATAAATATATTATCTAATTATGTAAAAAAAAACAAACTAATTAATTTGCTTTTCCACTAAATATGATAAAATCGTTTTATGAGCAGACTGGAAAAATATTTTAATAAATTCAGAAAAAACATTGTGGGAATAAATTCAACATTCACATCCCCATACGGAAAAAAAAAGATCGTCTATGCCGACTGGATAGCCAGCGGACGGCTTTACGAGCCGATAGAGAAGAAGATTCTTGAAGATTTCGGCCCTTTCATAGCAAACACACATACCGAGACAAGTAAGACAGGTACATTAATGACCCATGCGTACCATTACTCTCATAATATAATCAGAAAACATGTGAATGGAACGGATGACGATATTGTTATTACCGCATGCAACGGTATGACAGGAGTCATCAATAAGTTACAGAGAATACTCGGTCTAAAGATCCAAAGCTCGGTTGTTAAGAAAAAAGAGATTAAAAAAAAAGACAGACCGGTTGTGTTCGTCACACATATGGAACATCACTCCAATCACACTTCATGGTATGAGACCATTGCGGATGTTGTTGTTCTTCCACCGAACAAAGATCTGCTTGTGGACCCGGAAGAACTGAAAAAACAATTATTACTCTATAAAGACAGGAAGGTAAAGATCGGGGCTTTCTCTGCCTGCTCGAATGTGACGGGTATCACACCACCTTATCATCAGTTGAGCAAAATAATGCATGAGCACGGTGGAGTCTGTTTTGTTGATTTTGCCGCCTCTGCGCCATATGCAAACATTGATATGCATCCGGAAAATCCGCTTGAAAGTCTCGATGCTATCTTTTTTTCACCCCATAAATTCCTCGGGGGGCCAGGTTCCTCCGGGGTTCTCGTCTTCAACAAATCTCTTTATGACAACAAAGTCCCCGACAATCCCGGAGGAGGAACTGTCGATTGGACAAACCCCTGGGGAAATTACAAATATATTGACAACATTGAATTGAGAGAAGATGGTGGAACTCCAGGCTTCATTCAATCTTTCAGGATCGGGCTTTCCATAAAATTGAAAGAGAAAATGGGTGTAGATAATATTGAGAAAAGAGAAAAAGAACTCGTTGAAAAAGCTTTCGAATTATCAAAGGGGATTCCTGGAATGAAAGTCCTGGCCGATAACATTAAAAAGCGACTGGGAATATTTTCTTTTTACGTTGAAGACATTCATTACAACCTGATAGTCAAACTTCTAAGTGACCGGTTCGGCATCCAGGTGCGGGGTGGGTGTGCTTGTGCAGGAACTTACGGGCACTATCTCTTACATGTAACTCACCAACATTCAAAATCAATTACAGACAAGATCAACCATGGAGATCTTTCGGAGAAACCCGGATGGGTCCGTCTTTCCTTACATCCGACAATGACCGACTCCGAACTCGATTTCTTTTTCTCTTCGCTGAAGAAAATAACAATGAATATTAAAGAATGGAAGAACGATTATGATTATTCCCCCTCAAACAATGAGTTTTATTGTAAAAAAAGTTCAGGGGAAGATGAAGAAAAATATCTAAAATGGTTTGAATTTTGAGTTATTTTTATACAATTCGCTTTAAAACATCATCGAAATGCATTGAAATTACGGTTAAATCTTGACAAAAACAGGAAAATGTTATAATAATATCTCTTTAAGAGGAATAAAATGAATTTGAATGAGAACAACAAGACTGCTATACCAAAAAAAGGTGAGCAGGACAGAAAATGGCTTCTGATTGATGCGGAAGGTATTGTGCTTGGAAGACTGGCAACAAGGGTAGCTTCAATTTTGAGAGGAAAAGATAAACCTACGTATACTCCGTTCTTTGACAACGGTGATTATGTAATTATCGTTAATGCCGCTAAAATAAAATTAACCGGGAACAAAGAAGAACAGAAGGTTTATTACAGGCATTCCGGATGGATGGGTGGCATCAAAGAAACATCATATCAAAAGATGCTGGAATCACATCCGGAGAGAATTCTGAAAGCGGCCGTCAAGGGGATGCTTCCAAAAAACAAACTTAACAGAAAAATTTTAAAGAAACTTAAAATATATTCAGGTGTTGAACATAAGCACAAAGCACAGAGACCTGAATCATTATCTTTCTAAGGAGGGCAGTTTGAGTATAGTGCAATATTACGGAACAGGCAGAAGAAAAAGTAGTGTAGCAAGAGTTTACCTGAGACCGGGAAAAGGCGAAATTAAACTTGTTGTAAATAAAAGAAAAAGATCTTTTGATGAGTATTTTCCACAGAAGATCCATAAGCTTTCTATTTATAAACCACTGGCGCTGACAAATAATACTGAAAATTTTGATCTTTATCTAAATATCAATGGCGGTGGTGTTTCGGCACAGGCCGATGCGGTCAAACTGGGGGTTTCAAGAGCATTGATCGAGTTCAATTCGGAATTGAGACCAACTCTAAAGAAGAACGGACTACTAAAAAGAGACTCAAGAGAAAAAGAAAGAAAAAAATATGGTTTATTGAAAGCAAGAAAGGCTTCTCAGTACCACAAGAGGTAGGAGGAATTATGGTGTCAGTTAGTATGAGAGAAATGCTGGAAGCCGGAGTTCACTTCGGTCATCAGGTCCGGAAATGGAATCCGAAAATGAAGCCCTATATTTACGGAAAGAAGAATGGTATATATATCATCGATCTTCAGACCTCAATAGAAATGTTCAGAGATGCACTTACCTTCGTTACTGATGTTGTAGCGAACGGAGAAGAAGCATTGATCGTTGGAACAAAAAAACAGGCTCAAACTATAATTGCAGAAATTGCTGGAGAATCCCAGCTTCACTATGTAAACAAAAGATGGCTGGGCGGACTTTTAACCAACTTTTCAATGATAAAGAAAAGCATTGAGAAACTTCTTGACCTCGACGAGATGAAGAGAGATGGGAGATGGGATGTTAAAAGTAAAAAAGAGCAGTCAAAACTTGAAAAGATATACAAGAAACTTCATAAAAATCTCTGGGGAATCCGTAATCTAAAAGGCCTCCCGGGAGTTATAATTATCATAGATTCAAATTTTGAAGATATTGCCGTATATGAAGCAAAAAAACTTAAGATCCCTATAGTCGGAATTGTAGATACTAATGCAGATCCTGATGGAATTGCCTACCCTGTACCGGGTAATGATGATGCAATAAGATCTATCAAATTATTTGTTTCAAAATTTAGTGAGGCCGTTCAGGCCGGATTAGAAAAAAAAGTTGCAAATGAGATCAAACTTGAGAACGAGAACAAGGATGATGTTGATTCCGAAGAGCTGGAAAGCGATTCTGAAGAGTCAGCCGCTGTAGAGGAGAATTAGAATGTCAGTTGATATGGCAATAGTAAGAAAACTCAGAGAACAGACCGGAATCGGAATTCTGGAATGCAAAAAAGCTTTGGAAGAAGCTTCCGGAGATATTGATAAAGCTGTAGAAATTCTTAGAAAAAAAGGGTATGAAAAAGCTAAATCAAAATCTTCAAGAGCAACTAATCAGGGTGTGATCAACTCATATATTCACTCAAACAGCAGGATAGGAGTTATTGTTGAAGTTGCTTGTGAAACTGATTTTGTTGCAAAAAATGAAGATTTCATCCGGTTCACGAAAGATGTATGTTTACAGATAGCAGCAATGAATCCCGAATATATTTCAAGCAAAGATGTTCCCGAGGAAATCATTAACAAAGAGAAAGAAATAATAAGAGAACAAATGAAAAATTCCGGAAAACCGGATAATATAATTGATAATATTGTTGAAGGTAAACTGAAAAAGTTTTATTCAGAAGTGTGCCTTTTGAATCAGACATTCTTTAAAGATGATAAGTTTACTATCGAAAGTCTTCTAACTGAAAAGATTCATAAGATCGGGGAGAACATCGTGATCAAAAGATTCACCCGTTATGAGGTCGGCGAAGAATTTTAAAAATGGATGATATTCCGCAATATAAGAGGGTAGTTTTAAAGCTCAGCGGAGAGGCATTGAAAGGGGAAAATGCATTCGGAATATCTGAAAAAACAATAAGTTCAATTGCCAATCAGATCAAATCTGTCCACGATTTGGGTATTCAAATAGCTATCGTTGCAGGTGGAGGTAACTTCTTCAGGGGAGGAAGAGGTGACAATATGGGAATAGACAGAGCCTCTGCCGATTACATGGGAATGCTTGCAACAATAATAAACGGGATAGCACTTCAGGATACACTTGAAAGAACAGGTCTTACAACCAGGCTAATATCTGCTCTTGAGATCAAATCGATAGCAGAACCTTTTATCAGAAGAAGAGTTATCAGACACCTTGAGAAGAACAGAGTCGTTATATTTTCAGCTGGAACAGGAAGCCCTTTCTTTTCTACTGACACTGCCGCTGCTCTAAGAGCAATTGAGATAAAAGCTGATATCCTTCTGAAAGCAACAATGGTTGATGGTGTTTTCTCCCATGATCCGAACAAGAACAGCGATGCTGTAAGATTCGATACCATTTCTTATTCTGAAGTTCTTGCCAAAGAACTGAAAGTTCTTGACAGTACTGCGGTCAGCCTTTGCAAAGAGAACGGTCTTAACATAAAGATCTTTAACATTAACAAAGAGAACAACATTTATAATTCTGTTATAAATAAAGAGATCGGTACACTAATAAGCAAAGGGGGCTGATATGCTAAATGAAATTATGAATGAGGCCAAGACCAAATTCAAAGAGAAGATAAACGATTATATCAAAGAGATATCAAAGTTCAGAACGGGCAGAGCATCTATAAATGTTCTTGATGGTCTTACAGTTGATTATTACGGAACAGCAACACCGATCAATCAAGTTGCAACATTGTCTGTTCCCGAGCCGAACATGATAGTTATTCAACCCTGGGATGCCAATATCATCGCTGAAGTAGAAAAAGTTGTCAGAGGATCCAATCTTGACCTGAATCCTTTTTCAGATGGAAAGGTCATAAAATTGCCGGTACCTCCTCTTGATGAACAAAGAAGACTTGAGATTATTAAGACACTGAAAAAATACACTGAGGAAAGAAAAACTCAGATCAGAAATATAAGAAGAGAATATAGGGATATTGTTAAAAAGATGAAAGATGACAAAGATATTTCTGAAGATGAAGAAAAAAGATTCTATGAAGACTTCCAAAAGATGGTGGATGAGAATGTGAAAAATCTGGAAAGCATAGAACACGAAAAGGAAAAACATATCCTCGACGACTGATTTTTTATTTTTCCCAGTATTTTCCGAACAATACTTCAAGTTTTTTACGAATCTCGACCGGGATTGCTTCCGGAGATGTCATGATTGCATTTCGTGATGCTTCAAAGATCGGATTTTCTGTCCTTTCCGGCAGGTTCTTCAACAATTCCCTAATAACAGTTTTCCCCTTTGCAACATTTGAATTCAAGACCGCGATAACCGAAGGAACATCTACATCTTCCTCATTCTCTTTCCAGCAGTCATAATCAGTTATCATTGCGAGAGTACAATATGGTATTTCCGCTTCCCGGGCCAAAGAAGCCTCCGGAAGTGCTGTCATCCCTATAATGTTTGCCCCTGAACTTCTATATAAATTACTTTCCGCACGGGAACTGAAACGGGGCCCTTCAATTACAACAAGTGTTCCACCGTCTCCGATGGGGATTCCGGAGCTATTCCCTGCTTTGTTAATCTGATCAATGAGAAAAGGACAATAAGGATCTCCGAATGCTACATGCCCCACAACGCCATTACCGAAAAAAGTATCAGAACGATCGCCCTTTGTCCTGTCAAGTAACTGTGTTGGAACAACAAGTGTCCCGGGAGCTAATTCCTCCTGAAGACTGCCGACTGCACTCAAACTAAGTATATGGGTAACTCCGATCTTCTTAAATGCATAAATATTTGCTCTATAATTAACTTCAGAGGGAGTAAAACGGTGACCTTTCCCATGTCTTGATAAAAAAGCAATATGACGCCCACTCAGCTTTCCCCTGATGATAACATCACTAGGCAACCCGAACGGCGTCTCAACAACATCTTCTTTGATATTCTCCAGGTCATCCAGATCATACCAGCCACTTCCGCCAATAACACCCAAAAAGGTCTCTTTCTCCACCATTCATTCTCCTATTATCAATTTATTTATTTGTTTTATATTCTCTGCCGTATTTTTACTGAATTCGCGAACCATGGCAAAGTTAGTTGCTCCGATGTCAATTAGTTCCTTAATGTTTCCCGGGTTAAGCCCACCTATACATACGAAAGGAATTTTAATATTATCAATCACCTGCTTTACCGTTTCAATTCCTATTGGAATATAATTTTCTTTTGTGGGAGTTTTAAATACAGGTCCTATTCCAATATAATCCGCTCCACATTTTTCAGCCTCCAGCGCCTGTGCTAAAGAGTGTGTGGATTTTCCAATAATAAAGTTTTCCGGCACAATTTTCCGTGCGTCTTCAACGGATATATCATCCTGCCCCAGATGAACACCATCAGCTCCGGAAATAAGCGAAATATCTATACTGTCATTAACAATAAACAATGTTCCTGATCTTTTTGTAATCTCCCTGATAGCCTTCGCTGTCATGATTTTTTCCTTCTGGGTAGATTGTTTATCCCGGTACTGAAGGATTTTCGCCCCTCCATCACAAGCTGATTCCGCAACCTTGATATGATCTCCACTTGTTATCACATAAGCCCCCATATCCCTCAGGCTTAGTTTATCAATGAAATATAATTCTTTATCCATATATGACTTCAGGAGACTTTTGTGGCTCAGAAATGCAATCTCGGGCATGTCATTCAAACTAAAGAACCGGGATTCATCAGAGTCGTCTCCTGCAGACAATTTTCCCGAATATTGATTTATGCTGTATCCAGTAACCAGAACAGATATGTAGAGTGGATTCGTTCCCGGGACAGAGCCGACTATCCTTCCAATCGAACCTTTCAATCCAGTCTCCTCTTCCAGTTCTCTCAAACAGCATTCTTCCGGGGACTCATCTACCTCATTAAACCCTCCGGGGAGACACCATTTGCCGGTCTTCGGCTCAACATTCCTTTTTACAAGAAGAAGCTCTCCTTTGTCGTTAAAAAGGATAGCTGCAGTTGCGGGAACAGGATTTTCATAGACAGGAGAATTACAATTGGAACAAAACATTCTATATCTATCTGTTACCATTTTTTTTGATAATTTGTTTCCGCATACCGGACAATAAGCAAGGTTTCGCATTACTTCTCCTTAGATTTCGCTCTCTACTACTAATATATTAGAAAGGCGGGGTCTCTGTAATTCTCGACAAAGATACTCTTGTAACAAGGGGTATGAATCCATTCTCCCTGGAATTTTGATATGTATCTTCTGCATTTTTTGCAGAGATACAATAATCAACAGTGAAAACGGGAACTCCCAAATTCAGATATTTTTTGCTTTGCAGGATTCTGTTCTCAGTGGAGTATTCATCTTGGTGTCGTTCGCCTCCCGACAGATCTCCCGCATTAGCATCATTCCAGTCGGCATCGCCTTCTCCATAGAACCATGTGTCTTCCACAGCTAATGCATCAATTATTGAAATATAATAATTTTTATTGATATCGATCAAATATGGAGCATTCTGAGCAAAGATCAAAAATTCCGGGTTGACTGATCTTCCTTTCTTTCTGATCTTATCTATGAACAGCATCATTTCATTCTCGGGATTAATACCTGCATTTTCTCCGGTATCGCGGATTTTATCATCATCGTAAGCTTCCACCCAATCGAGATAGACTCCGTCAAAACCGTATGCAACTAATTTATCAATGATCCCATCTTCCTTCAACCAGATATCCTGCCATTCCGCATCCCAATAAGCTACTGGATAATTCCCGCTCCATCCGTCAGGATCAATTGTTACAAGAAAATCGGGGATCCCCCTCTTCGTAGCAGTAGGTGCAACCCAATTATTTTTCCAATAGGTCCTGTACTCTTCAGCTTCACCAATATCAATGTAAGCAAGCAATATCCTCTTCTGCCCGTCAGGTTTATTCTTTAACTGATCTACAATGTATCCGGTCTCATACGGCTCATCAATCAAGTTATTCCCGGGTTCAACAACAAGGAGATCATAATCAGTTTCATCCAACGCATTAACATCGCCCCGGTTTTCCAGTCCCTGTATCTGATACATCCATGTTGATACATTAATTCCGTTAAATTCAGCAGATGGAAGCTGTTCTTCCGAATCGGTTTTGCAAAAATTAATAAAAACAAAAATAAAAAGTAAAGCTACTGTTTTCAATATCCTAATTCGCATGATATATTCTCTCCCATCATCAAACAATCGATACTACATTCTATAAATAATTGATTTGTTTTTCAAATACAGAATTTCACTTAAAGGGAAATTAAAAAAATGTTTCACTACAAATGGACCATTGACAACCGGATCCGTTTAAGGTGACAATTCCCTTGATGGAATTAATAAGAGAAGAGTTCAAGGGATCCGGATTTTATTTCACCGAAAATAAAAAATTAATATTCGGATACACTGAGACCGACACTACAATTGAAATTATTGAAGAGTTTTTCAATATACGAAAAACAGTTCAACTCGATCAGGTACACGGTAATAAAATCTATTTTTCAGATGCTATCACTGACTATCCGGACGGGGACGGTATCATTTTGAACGAAACCGGAGTCCTCGCTGTAATAAGGACAGCGGATTGTGTCCCTCTGTTTTTTTGGGAAGATTCAGGGAGATATGCGGGAGTGATCCACATCGGGTGGAGAGGGTTATATTCGAAAATTGAAATTAACCTTTTGAAAATTTTAAAAGGGACGGGGATAGCGGTTGAAAATATTTCTTTTTATACCGGTCCTGCAATTGAGGGAAAGTGTTATACGGTTCAGCAGGATCTTG
>CAYNUG010000061.1:0-11704 GCA_964400545.1 uncultured Clostridia bacterium
ACAGAATCTATTTTAGACTTCATTGAAGCTTCTTTGTCCCGTCTGTCATCTATACTTATTCTTGTGGAAACCCTCATTGCACCTTTTTTAAAAGGGGTTTCATGCATTTCACGAACAGCGATGAGGATTCTTTCCAAATCTCCTTCGATCACAGTAGACATTGGTGTAAGCTCAAATTTCAGATCAGTATATTTTTTTAGAACATTTTCTACATCAGCTACATACTGACTTAATGATGTTGAACCTGTCCCGAGAGGAACCACAGTAACTTCTACGATCGTTTTTTTCATATTATCTCCATATTTGAGCATTAATGATCTTGTCTTTATAGGCTGAATTTTATCATTTTTCTGTTAAAGATAAAAGAGGGCCGTAAGCTTTCTGGTTAGCTCCCGGATTGACACATTTCCTGAAATAGATTAAACTATAAAACTTTTACAAGACTAACAATGCCGGGAGAAAAGATGACTTTGTCAGAAATGAGGATAGGTGATAAAGGTGAGATCCTCTCTGTTCATGCAGAGGGAGAGATCCGCAGGCGTATCCTCGATATGGGTCTTGTAAACGGAGTGAAATTCAAAGTTGTCAGAGTTGCACCTCTGGGAGACCCGATTGAGATCCGGCTGAGAGGTTTTCACCTTTCGTTGAGAAAGGAGGAAGCGGCAAAGATCAGTGTCAGACTAAAAGGTCATATCGGAGATGGTATTCCGATGAGGGATCCGGGGCCTCTCCACTCACCTGTAGAGAGAAAGATAAATCACAATAATGGAGATCGGAAAAATATTTCAGTAGTCCTTGTAGGGAATCCAAATAGTGGTAAAACGTCTTTGTTCAATGCTCTGGTGGGGTCGAACAGGAAGGTTGGGAATTTTACAGGTGTAACAGTTGAAAAGTTTGAGGGAGTCGTTAAATACAAAGGATATTCGATCCGTATTGTTGATCTTCCCGGTACATATTCACTTTCAGCCTATTCTCCCGAAGAAGTGATAACCAGAAACTTTCTTATCGATGGAAATATTGATGTCGTTCTTGATGTTGTTGACGGGACCAATCTTGAGAGGAATCTGTATCTTACAACACAGCTAATGGAACTTGAAACCGATATGCTGGTTGTTTTGAATATGTATGATGAAGTTGAAAAATCAGAAAGGAAGATAAATTTCAAACATCTACAGACCTTGCTCGGATCGCATGTGATCCCGACTTCTGCTGTGAGAGAAACCGGATTAAAATCTCTCCTCGATCATATCATCAGGGTTTTTGAAGGTGATATCAGCATAGCTAAGAATAAGCTAACTTACAGTTCCAAGATGGAAGAAGAGATTGAAGAAGTAGTGAAAGTTTTACAGGAAGATAAAAACCTCGTATCTCGATTTCAGTCACGCTGGCTTGCTATAAAACTACTTGAAAATGACCAATTGATCCTAAGTATGGTAAAGAGGGAACCTATCTGGGAACGTGTGAAGATAAAGCTGGACGAAACAAAAAAATATTATGAGGACAAGCATAGATCAGATCCTGAATTAATTATTACTGAGGACAGACATTCATTTATCAGAGGTGCGTTAAAAGAGACCGTTCAGGATACTGTTGAAGAGAAAAAAACTTTAACTGATAAGATAGATTCTATCTTGATAAACAGGATACTGGGACTTCCGATCTTTCTTGGTATCATGTGGCTCATTTTCCAGCTTACATTCACATTGGGGAATCCGATTGTTGACCTGATTGAAACAATATTCCGATTTGCCGGTGATAAAGTGGGTAACCTTCTCGCTCCGGGATTGTTTAAATCTCTTATATCGGACGGGGTCATTGCGGGAGTAGGAGGGGTTATTATTTTTATTCCTAATATAATCCTGTTATTCATGTCAATTGCTATTCTTGAGGGTACGGGATATATGTCTCGTGCTGCCTTTGTTATAGATAAGGTCATGCATAAAGCCGGATTGCACGGTAAATCATTTATTCCGATGCTGACAGGATTCGGATGTTCCGTTCCGGCATTGATGGCAACAAGGACATTAAAAAACAGGTCAGATAGAATTGTGACAATGCTCATAATCCCATTTATGAGCTGTGGAGCAAAATTGCCTGTATATATTCTACTGATAGGTGCATTCTTTCCGGCCAAATTTGCCGGGAATATTCTTTTCGGAATATATCTTTTTGGCGTTATTCTTGCTATCCTGTCAGCCAAAATGTTGAAAAAAGCATTTTTTAAAGGTGAGTCGGAACCTTTTGTAATGGAATTGCCTCCGTACAGAATGCCTACATTAAAATCAATTTTTTTTCAAACTGGTTTTAAAGCAAAATTGTATTTGAAAAAAGCCGGAACGATAATTTTGCTTGCTTCAATAATGATATGGGGGGCAAGTAATTTCCCAAAAGATAATTCTCTTGAAAAGAATTTCAGGATCTCCCGGGATAATATTCTAAGAAAAGCGGATATGTCCGATGCACGAAAAGATAAAGAGATCAGGACCATGAAAATGGAAATCAGATCAAAGCAATTAGAATACTCAATTGCCGGAAGGATCGGGAAATTTATAGAACCGGGAATAGCACCTCTCGGTTTTGATTGGAGGATCGGTGTTGCTTTAACAGCAGGTTTTGCAGCGAAGGAGATAGTGGTTTCAACACTTGGCACAATATTTTCTCTCGGGGGAGTAGATGAAGGATCTGATGATCTTGCAAAAAGTCTGAAGGAAGATCCTGTTTTCTCTGTTCCGGTTGCATTGTCATTAATGATATTTGTTCTCCTCTATGTTCCTTGTATTGCTGCAACAACCGTCTTTTTAAAAGAGAGCGGATCCTGGAAATGGACAAGGTTCTACATCTTTTATACAATTGCCATGGCCTGGATTATGTCGTTTCTTGTTTACAGGATCTCACTATTGTTCTTTAGTTGATTACAGCATTATCCTTCAATCGAATCAGGGGATGATCTATCCTCTTCCCAGTATAGGCAATATTTTCTTTGTCCGATACTTATTTCTTTGACCCTTTCGTAAACCCTGTCCCTTCTGCATGCTTTTTTTTCTTCATTAAAATATATGCATTCATAACAGAAAGTTGTGAAATCGGGATTATTACGAATGATTTCCCGGATTTCCTGTTCTCTCTCCTTTTCGTATACCGGAGCTTCTCTTTCAGTTTTTTTTATTTTGTTTAGAGAATCAAAATTTTTGTAGATAATTCTGATGATAATGGGGATTCCGGTCACTGCAAATATTTTAGATGGCCACAAGTTAAAGTATCCGGGACTATTAAATACGTAGGATAGAATATCTAATAATAAAAGAAATCCAATCCCCGGTATTAATAGTTTAGCAAGAAAATTTTTATCTTTAAACAGATAATTAGTCCAATAATTCACAAACAGATCTTATATCCCAGGAACTTAAAATTCAAACTTGTTATTGTGGGGCAATAATATTATTTCCTTTTTCTTCTCTTTGCAGTACCTGAATTCCGTATAGTAAATTCTTTACTGTAGGTTGATAAAGAACTTATCCCGTCATCTGAAGTAAGTCTGATCTTACATCCGGTTGTAAGTCCCGGACGAAACCCGATATCACCATTCAAAAAGCTTCCGACTCTCCAATCGAATGATTTGCGATTTGCTGGGATCCTGGTGGCGATTCTGTAAGCATGTCGTTCACCCCACATTATATCCATTGTAAGAGTGCTTCCTCCTACGTTAGTGGCATTCCATTTGATCTTTACCATCGAACCAATATCAAGGATCTCATTCTTCCCCGGTTTGAACAACCATATGCCCTTAGGATTTGTCAATGTGAAAGTACCTTCACTTTCATTACAGTATGTTCCATCTATTGTACATATTCTTATCGAATATCCACCCCTTGCGAGGAGGGCTATTTTCCCGGGTTCTTCTATTGTACCTGCCTTCCAAGAATAGTATCCTCCACGTGTTGCAATTCTGCTCTTAATAGTTCCAATCTTTCTTCCATGCCTGAGTAGTTCTATTTTCACATCCTGTGATAAGTGGGGTGTTCCCCAGATAATTGAAAGATTGGTGCCGATCATTTTATTCTCTCCCCCGCGGGGTGAACTGATTAGAACTCCCGGAGGGGTGTATGGGAATATTCCGAATCTCCCGCTGAAAGCCTCAAGTGTGCCCTGTGATATCTTTATCCTGTAGGTCCCCGGAGCGGTTGTTTCGGGGATAGAGTGGGTGACAGGTGAGGAATTGAACGGTGTTGATGATCTTATAATATAATTATGCGAACCTTCATATTCGACCATCTCTACCCTTACATTACCGCTGATGTTACTTGATGACCATTCAACGTTAAGGTCTCCTCTCTGTGAGTATGATCCTGTTTCCATTGGGTTTGTTATTACAATTGAAGAAGGCTCCCCTGGACCTGAGACCGAGAAGATATCGCTGTCGTCATGAATTGCATTATCAACAGTTTTTACCCTGATAATATAACGCCCTTCCGGAACACTTTCAGGTAAGGTCCAAGGTCCGAATCTATTATCATTTGCAGTATTATTTGTTATATCCATTATCTTTGTACTTCCTGTTGAATTGAATAAACGGATCTTTACTCTCGAATCCATCATCCCGGTCTTGGTCCATGAAATTGTGTATGGGTTACCTTTGTACCATGTATCACCAGAATGAGGTGAGGTTACTGTAATACTTTGTGAAAATATCATACTGAAAGAAAAACTTATAATTGCAATTAATAAAAACAACTTTTTCATATATCCTCCTGATCGTATTACATAGAAAATTACCTTAATTATCTCATTTTGTATATATAATTATGATCTTTTTCCGTATATTTAAGTTGATTTATCAAATATAGTCATTTTAATCGTATATTACCACGCTTAATTCATGTTCTCATGCAAAATGAAAATATATTTTTATAATGATAGTTCTTCAGAAGCAACAGCATTGGAATAGGAAGATAAGTTGTGTTATATTATCGTTCATTAAATATGAAGTTTTGAAAAATTATGATCAGATTATCAAACATAAGCTATTCGATAGGCGACAGGAAGTTATTAAAGCATATTAACCTCATCATAAATCCCGGTCAGAAATCATCGCTTCTCGGAATAAATGGATCGGGAAAGACCACTCTGCTGAGAATCATCTGCGGTGAATTGGAGTCGGAGGGTGGTGACATTATGAAGCCGAATGGCTACAGAATAGGCTACCTTTCTCAGGAGTTGACAGATGCCGGGAATGGGAAGGTTCTGGAAATGGTTAAATCCGGGCGTGAGGATATTCTCGCACTTGAGAAGAGGCTTGACGAAATTCGCGATTCGCTCAATTCAACTGAAGAAAAGATAGTAGATCATAGAATTAAAAAACTTGGTGATGCTGAAGCTGAATTTGATTCTGTTGAAGGATACGATCTTGACAGGAGGGCAAAAAAAATTCTTTTCGGTCTTGGATTTACCGACAATGATCTTAATAAAAAAGTTTCGGAACTAAGTGGAGGTTGGCAGATGAGGGTCAATCTTGGAAAACTTCTTATTTCAGATCCGGATCTTCTTCTCCTGGATGAGCCTACAAATCATCTCGATATTAAAGCAATTGAGTGGCTGGAAAAATATCTTACAAATTTTCGAGGTGGGCTTCTTGTGGTTACCCATGACAGGTTTTTCATAGACAGAGTGACAAAAAATATTTTTGAACTTAACGGGGGAAAGCTGCAGTTTTATAATGGGGGATACGATTTTTTTATTAAGAAGAAAGAGTCAGATGAAGAGATAGAAATTAAGAAGATAAAAGAACTGATAAAAAAGAAGGAGCATCTTGAGAGGTTTATAAACCGTTTCAGATACAAAGCGACTAAAGCCAGACAGGTAAAAAGCCGTGAAAAAGAGTATGAAAAACTAGGTGATGTCGAGTTGATCTCCGTTCCTGAATTTCTAAGATTTAATATAAAAATTTCTTCAGCAAGTTACCTGGATGTTATTTCTGCAAAACAAATGTGTTTTAAATATGAAAAAGACTGGGTGCTAAAAGATGTGGACCTGAATATAACTAAAGGTGAAAGGATTGCTCTGATAGGGGAGAATGGGAGTGGAAAAACGACACTGGCGAAGCTTATTTCCGGTAAACTAACTCCAAATAAAGGAGAGATCATACAGGGAGAAAGGACAGACATAGGCTTCTACGCACAGAATCAGACTGATATTCTTAATCCGAATTCAACTATATTTGAAACTATAATATCTGAAGTGCCTGAATCCGATCAAACTGTTATTAGAACTGTGCTTGGGTTGTTCGGATTCTCAGGGGATGACATCAAGAAAAAAACAGGAGTATTATCCGGAGGTGAGAAATCAAGAGTATCATTGTCCCGTATACTTCTGACCCCGCAGAATTTTCTTATAATGGATGAACCCACCAATCATCTTGATTCAATATCCAGAGACGCTCTTGAGCATGCACTGGAAAATTATGATGGAACTCTGCTTCTTATATCTCATGACAGATTCTTTTTGAATAGAATAGTAACAAGGGTGATAGAATTAAAAGAGGGTTCACTTTATAGCTATGATGGTAATTATTCTTACTATTTAAGCAGGAGGGAAGAGATTGTTGCAGGACCGGGGGAGATTAATGTGCCAGGGAATTTTTCTGTGTCGCAAAACAAAAAGGAAGAAAGAAAATTACGTGCAATTTCCCGTCAGGTGATTAGTTCGAAAAGAAGAACTTTAAGAACAACTATAGAAAAAATTGAATCTGAAATTAATGATCTTGAAGAGGAAAAAGGGGAAATGGACATACTGCTCTCAGATCATTCAACTTATGAAGATTCTTTTACTATATCCGAACTTCAAAAGAAGTATTCAAATTTGAATCAGAAACTTGAGTCCTTGTACAAAGAGTGGGAAAAGACTCAGCATAAGATCGAAAAGCTTTTGTCCAGTGCAAATATTAATTGAACTTTACTTGATATCTGACTTAAATTCTTTCATTCTCTTGAAATAGTCGGAAACGACTTTGTTGGAATCAAGAGAAAGTTGAGCTGCGTATTTTTTAAGGAAATTTTTTATGTAAACATCAGGAGGGAGGAGATCGTATCTCTCAAGCTCAATATTGGTAAGATGCTTCAGTGGAACACCGCTTAAGAAAGATATCTCCTCAAGTTCGATCCCCAGGACTTTTCTGATCATCTTCAACGCTTCACCGCCAATGACCTCAAAAGTGGGAATTCTGCTCTTCTGAATCTTCTCTTTCCTAGTCTTTATATTCTCTATCTTCTTTTCCTGATAATATTTTTCAAGCATACTGAATGCCACATCGATCTCTTTTACTATCATTTTTTGTTTCTTCTTTGATAAAGCTTTTATTAATGGAGAGATGCTCAAGTTGTCTTTTGAGTAAAGATTTCTCAAATGAATATAGGAGCTTTTCATCTCTGTAAAAGAACTTTCTGCTGTGATCTCCAATGTGTCAAAATATTGTGAAAGATCAAGACTATTCATTTTTAGATATCTCTATTGCGATCTGTTTTTCGTTAATGATATTTGTTACGATTCTTTTAATATCTTTCTTGGTCTTTAGAGAGATATTTATTTCGTTCGATAATTGCGTTAGACTGAGATTTCTCCAGAAATGATTGTCATATTCAATATAACCAGAATAAAGAGCATTTATCCCTATAAGTTTTATACATATGCTTTTCAGTGAGAATCCTTCCCTTATTTCACCTGAATCCCGAACTTTATTTAAAATAATATTTATCCTGAAATTCTGAAGTTCTTTTATGGCAATTTCACCGATTTCACCTGACTCATCTTTAACATAATCGATAAGATCGAGAATAGTTACTATTTCTTTATCAGCTCGATCTTTCCATGAATTCTTTGCAAAGTTCTTTAAGCCGTAGATCCCGAGAAGGAAATTTAATTTCCTGAAGAATGTGCTTTTAATGAACTGAAAGAGATTTTCTATTGCTGTTATCTCAGGGACGGTTACTACCAGCATCTTATCTGCGAGTAAAAAGAAATCTATGATGTTCTTGTTAAATCCACCGCCCAGATCCAGTAATATATAGTCTGCATTCAGTTTTTTAATATGACTGAAAAGCTTGATCTTTTTGTTATATTTGATCACATCAAAGATAGTTGAATTTATGTCTCCTGGAATCACCTCCAGATTGTTAACCTTGGTTTTTACAATAAGAGATTCGAGCGGAACATCATCTTTATAGAAATCTTTGATGGTCTTTTTCCTATTCTCGATACCGAAAAATGAATGGAGATTGGCTCCGCCAAAATCAGTATCTATCAGAATTACTTTCTTATTTATTGATGCAAGATATGATGCGATCTGACTTATGACGAAAGTTTTGCCTGTACCACCTTTTCCGCCAGCGACAGCCCAAATCTCGTTCATCTTTTTTCTGCTCATTTTATTACTTTAATCTTACAATAAAAATAAAAAAAATCCAATCTGATATTGATTTTCCGACATTTTGCCCTTAGTGGAATTTTTTGTTATAATTTTTTTATGCTTGACCTTAATTTTTTAAGAAAAAATCTGAAAGAAGTTGTTGTGAAATCCGGGAATAAGGGTGTGATCTTTGATGAGGAAAAATTCTTTAAACTCGATGAAGCGAGAAGAAAAGGTATCACCGAAATAGATTCCTGTAAAAGCGAGAAGAATAAACTTGCCCGGGAGATCGGGATCAAACGGGGAAAAGGTGAAGATAGTTCCTCTCTTGAAACCGAGTCCAAAAAGATAAATGAAAAGATAGGTCTTATCGAGAAAGATCTTTTTGGATTGGAATCTGAATTTAATGAGTTTATCCTTAATATTCCCAATGTTTACAATGATTCAGTTCCGGTAGGGAAAGATGAATCCGATAATATCGTTGTAAGGGAATGGGGAAGCAAACCTAAATTTGACTTTGACCCCAGACCGCACTGGGATATAGGTGAAATAAATAAGTTCCTCGATATTCCGAGAGCAACAAAGATCGCAGGATCCCGTTTCGCTCTTTATTTTGGATCACTGGCGAAGCTTGAAAGAATTTTGATAAACTTCATGCTTAATGTACATACAGAAGAAAATGGTTATCTGGAAGTTTTACCGCCATATCTGGCGAATGCAGAAAGTCTTACGGGTACCGGGAATCTTCCAAAGTTTAAAAAGGACCTTTTCAAGATTGAGGATAGTGAATTATACTTGATCCCGACCGCTGAGGTCCCTTTGACAAATATTCACAGAGGAGAATTACTTTCAGATGAAGAACTGACAAAAAGTTATGTCGCATACACTCCATGTTTTAGAAGTGAAGCAGGATCGCATGGACGAGATGTCAGGGGGATCACCAGACAACACCAATTCAACAAGGTTGAGCTTCTTAAATTCACCCGTCCTGAAGATTCATATGATGAACTCGAAAATCTCACATCACATGCAGAAACTATATTGAAAAAATTGGGACTCCATTACAGGGTTGTTTTACTCAGCACCGGTGATCTTTCTTTTTCTTCAGCCAAAACTTATGATCTTGAGGTATGGATGCCTGGAAGAAACAAGTTCGTGGAAATATCTTCCTGTTCAAATTTTGAGGATTTCCAGGCCAGAAGGTCTAAGATCAAGTATAAGGATAATTCAGGAAAGAAGAGATTTGTTCATACTCTGAATGGTTCAGGGCTTGCATTAGGGAGAACCGTTGCCGCAATAATGGAAAATTTTCAGGATCCCGACGGGAAAGTTTTGATCCCGGATATTCTTAAACCCTATTTTCCGGGAAAAGATAATTTATAATGCCCTTCTATAATTGCAAGTTCATGGATGATAAAGGAATTATCCTGAGATCGACCGTTTTTTCAGATTCACGGGCTGAGTTAAAGAAGAACTATGAAAATTCAAATAAGAAACTGATCTCGATCAGAAGAAATTTGTTGAAAGGTATTACCTATATTGATATATTTTCTTCAAAGGTCGGATATACTGAATTTCTCCTGTTCAATCAAAAACTGAGTACTCTTCTGAAAGCCGGAATATCATTTATAAAAGCGATAGGGATAATTGTTAAGAATACAGGAAAGGGAAATTTTAGAGAGATTTTAAAGAAAGTAGAAACAGATATTAATAATGGCATACAGGTTTCTGACGCTTTTTCATCGGATAAGATCCCCTTTGTAAATATTTATCGTGCTACACTTCTCGCTGGAGAAAAGAGCGGAAATCTGGAAATATTGCTTGAAAAGTTTAATATATATCTCGAGAAGATCTCTACTCTCAGAAGAAAAGTTTTCTCAAGTCTTTCCTATCCTGTCATAGTTTTTGTGTTCATGTTCCTGATGATGTTTGCAATACTTGTTTTTGCGATACCGAAATTTTCAGATTTCTACAGAGGATTCAATGCCGAACTTCCTGGCATTACTCTGGCAATGATTAGTATATCCGGTTTTATTCAAAAATATCTTTTCTTAATTATACTTTTTTTTGTTTTAAATTATTTAATATTGAAATATAATGAAAGTAGAAAAGAAGTTGTGATATTCGATCTGATGAAGGTCCGTATCCCTTTTATAGGAAAGATAATTGCCGAGAACAGTTTTTCTGTATTCTCAAGGACAATGTCCATATTGCTTCAGGGGGGAATCCCTGTACCTGAATCTGCAGATATAGCGGTAAAAACATTTACGAACAAGTATTTTTACAAAAAAATAAAAAAAGTCCCCGGCAAAATAAGGGAAGGGATGCTTCTGTCCCAGGCTCTCGCTGAAGTCAGATTTATCCCTGGACTGATGATCGAGATCGTTGAAGTTGGAGAATCCTCAGGAAACCTGATAGATGTACTTGAGAAGAATGGAGATTACTACGAAAATTCAATAAATACAAAGATTAATTCTCTTATATCTCTCATTGAACCTATAATGATAGTAATATTGGGAATTGTTATTGCTTTTATGCTAATATCTATTTATCTTCCTATCTTTAATCTTGTAAATGTTGTTGATTCAGTTGAAGGTATAATGGAAGCGGACAAGATAATTAAATGAGTGAAAATATAAAATTAAAAAAAATTAAGATCGACTATAAACTACTTGAAAAATTCCCTGCTGAATTTCTGATGAAAAATCTGATATTTCCTGTCAAAGAGGATGGCGATACCATTGATATTGCCATGTATGATCCTGAGAATCTGGATAAGATAACAATAATAGAAAATTTTGTACAAATGAGGGTCAACCCTTTAAAAAGCAGTAAAGATGAGATAGAAAAAATTCTTAAAAAGGGGAATATATTTACAAAAATTCTGACAGACAGAACCGAGGGATTTTTTGCGAAAAAAAATATCGAGGAAAGTGAGGATGAATCTCTGACAATTGAGAAGATAAGCGAAGAGGATGATTCTGTGATCAAGCTTCTCAATAATATAATATTCACTGCAATAAATAAAAAAGCCTCAGATATTCATATAGAAGTTCAACCCGGAGCGGTCAATATAAAATTCAGGATAGACGGAATTATAAGTCAGATCATGGAACCTCTCGATAAGATATTTCATCTTCCGCTTATCACAAGGCTTAAAGTAATATCCGAACTTGATATAGCCGAAAGGCGTGTGCCGCAGGATGGGAGGTTTCGGATGAAGATCCGGAAAAAAACTGTGGATTTCAGGGTGTCCATCATGCCGGGAATTGAAGGAGAAAATGCTGTTATCAGAATCCTTGACAG
>CAYNUG010000062.1:0-11660 GCA_964400545.1 uncultured Clostridia bacterium
GAAAATTTCAAGAGACCTGAAACAATATCTTTCAGATCTATACCTGATTCAAACGTAGCTGCAATCGCCGCTAATCCGTTCAGAACATTATGAGAACCTCCTGCACCAATCTTAACCTTACCTTTCCGGACTCCATTAATAACAAGGTCAAAAGTTGAAGAAAAAGTTCCGGGGATAACATTTTCGGCTTTTATATCCGCATATTCCGATGTGCCGTATGTTACCACTTTTTTATTAATCCCTGACAGGATCTCTCTCGAATTAAGACAATCTGTATTAATTGCAACAGATCCAAAAAATGGAACTTTATTCCCGAAATCTCTAAACGCCTCTTTGAGTTTCTCAAAACTGCCGTAATGATCCAGATGATCATTTTCAATATTGGTAATAACTGCAATTGTCGGAAATAATTTCAGAAAACTTCCATCAGATTCATCAGCTTCTGCAACAAGGAATTCGGATTTCCCCAGTTTCGCTCCACTTTCCTCGGTCTTTAATTTTCCGCCGACCACATAAGTGGGGTCTTTTTTTGCTTCATTGAGAATGGAAGCGATCATTGAAGTTGTTGATGTTTTTCCATGCGTTCCGGCTACGGCAATAGCAAATTTAACCCGCATAAGTTCTGCCAGCATTTCTGCTCTCGGGATCACGGGAATCTTCATCTCTCTTGCGGTTATGATCTCAATATTAGTTTTGGAGATCGCACTCGAATATACAAGGGTCTCTACTTTTTGCACATTTTCTTTTTTATGTCCTATATATATCTGTATTCCGTACTTCCGGAGTCTCTCTATAGTTTTACTTTCCTGAATATCAGATCCTGATATTTCAAAACCCATATTGTTCAGAACCTCAGCTATACCTGACATTCCGGCACCACCTATTCCGGTAAAATGAATTCTCCTTACTCTGCTATGACTAATCATTCAGAAGTACCGTTTTTCTATGTCTTGAAATGTTTAGTATTAATCCACCTATCAGAAGACTCGATATAAGAGAACTTCCACCATTCGAAATGAAAGGGAGAGGTATCCCCTTGGTAGGGAAAATTCCGATAGTGACCGATATATTGATCATTGCCTGAAAAACGATCATAAAAGTAAGACCTGTAACAAACAGGTATGTATATCTGTTCCCGGACATTTTTGCAACATTAAGTCCCCGGATAAGAAAGATGCAAAAAAGCCCTACAACAAGAAAGGAACCGATAAGTCCTGCTTCCTCACCTATTACTGCAAAAATAAAGTCCGAATATGCATACGGAAGAAAATATAATTTTTGTACAGAATTACCGAGACCCTGTCCGAATATCCCACCGGATCCTATTGCATATATGGATTGAAGCGCCTGAAAACCATAATCCGATGAATATGCTTCGGGATGCAGAAAAGCAAAGATTCTTGCCATCTTATCAGGATTAGATTTTAATATAAGTATAAATGTAGGCACCATGAACACAGTTGAAGCCATAAGATATCTTAATTTAAGCCCCGCAATAAAAAGAATAACAACTGAGATGATAAGAATAAGGACAAAAGTTCCGATATCAGGTTCTCTCAAAATAAGGACCTCTACTATAATTACCGGAATAAGTATAAAAAATAGTTTTTTCAGATCATTTATCTCAGCTTTCTTCCTGCTGAGCATGAAAGAAAGGTATAGAACAACCGCAACCTTTGCAAACTCAGATGGCTGGATAGAAAAATCACCAAACTTTATCCACCTGAAACTGTTATTGATCTTTCCTGTAAAAAAAACTGCAATAAGACCTGAAATCACCATAAGCATTGAAAAGAAAACAAAATTTCTTTCAAGGTAAAACGGTTTCTTCAGTGATGCTATAAAAATAAGGATCGCTGTTCCCAGGATCAACCATCCTATCTGTCTCTTAAAATAATACAAGCTATCCCCAAATTTTTCCTTTGCCAGTATTGAAGTTGAATTATTGACCATTATGATCCCGAAAAGTGCAAGCATCACTATTACTGCTATCAAAACCTTATCAACTCCTATATTTTTAACCATTTATTCCTTCATCCATAAATTTTCTTACACCCTCTTTAAAAGTATTCCCCCTCTCTTCAAAATTCTTGAACATGTCGAAACTGGCGCAGCCGGGAGCAAGGAGAACTGTCCCCCCACTCCCGGCCAACACCTCATAGCCTTTTCTCATCGCTTCATCCAGGGTATCAACCCTGGCGATAAATGCTTTTTCCGAATTTATTCCGGCTGAAATGGAATCAGCCGCCTCTCCAATAAGTATAATTTTCTTCAGTTTTTTATTTATAAATTTATTCAACACTGAAAAGTCGCCACCTTTATCTTTTCCTCCAAGTATCAGGGCAATATTGGACTCGACACCTGATATTGCTTTAACAGTTGCTTCGATATTCGTAGCTTTAGAATCATTTATAAAAATGACGCCATCCTTCTTCCCGCAGATCTCCATTCTGTGAGGCAAACCTTTAAAACTTCCAAGAGCGTCATACATTTGATCTGATGATAAACCCATAAGGGAGACCGCGAGAAATGATGCAAGTATATTTTCAATATTATGTAAGCCTATAAGTGGATTCCCGTCAAGAGGGACGATTTTTTCGTCTCCGTCCATTCTGACAACAGCATTCCCGTCACTCATCCAGGCTCCATCTTCAAAACGGGTATCCCCGGTCGAGAACCATATTTTTTTAAAATTTCCGTCATTTTTATTATAAAACTTCCTGCGAAGGAACGGATCATCATAATTAAGTATCACCGGATCCTCTGCACTCAGATTTTTAAGAATATCCAACTTCGCATTAATATATTCCTGTAGTTCCGGATACCGGTCGAGATGATCCGGAGTGATATTCAGGATCAGAGTTATTTCAGGTCTGAAATCCTCGATCTCCTCAAGTTGGAAGCTTGAGACCTCCAATACTGTCTTGCTCCCGTCATTGATTTTCCCGATCTCAGAAATAAGGGGAACTCCGATGTTCCCGGTAAGGTGAGAATCAATTCCGGAATTACTAAGGAGATGGTGGATCAAACTGACAGTTGTAGATTTTCCGTTAGTCCCGGTAACAGCAATTATTCCCGAATCGATGAAAGATGATGCAAATTCAATTTCGGAAACAATTCTGACACCAGCTTCCTTCAAATATAGAAATCTTTCTTCCCTGCCGTTTACTCCGGGACTAATAATTACAATATCTGATCCGGCAAGTTTTTTTATCCCTTCAATTCCCGTCACAAATTCAGTCGAATCCTGATCATAAGTGATCCCGGAAAGATCCGGATCTTTGTCATCAAAGATGATAATATCAGATACATTCGGATCATTCCTGAAAAAAGAAAGCAGTGCCTTCCCTGTTTTCCCGAAACCTATGATCCCAATTTTTCTTTTACCCATTTTTGATCTTTTTTATTGCATTTTCAAGTCTGATACTTCTTGATGCCTTAAACAGGAGAACCGTTTTTTCCTTAATATTATTCTTTATATATTCACCAGCTTCATCGGATGTCTCAAAGATCTTTATATCTTCGGAAGAAAATCCTCCTTCTACTGCACCTTCCGCAAGTTTCTCAGCTCTTTTACCGACAGTTATCAACATCTTATAATTAAGTCCGGAAAAGAGTTTCCCCGCTTCCAGATGATATCTTCCTTCATCCTCTCCCAATTCCAACATATCCCCAAGCACTGCGACCTTGGATTCATTAAATTCATCATCCACCCATTCAAGTGTTTTACTCAAGGCAACCGGATTAGAATTATAGGTCTCATCAATTATTGTAAAGTTTTCTATATTATCGATCTCACCTCTTCCGGATACTGTATTAAGGTTCTTAATTGCTTCTAATATTTCAAAATTCTTCATCCCGGAACACTGAGATAAAATAATTGCTGAAAAAAGATTTTCTATTTGGACCTTGTTTACAAGATTGGTTTCAAACCGCGCTTCAATTCCATAAAAATCTATAAAGAAACTGCTCTTTTCTCCATCTCTTTCAATATTTCTTAAGACTATATCATTACCCCCTTCTGACATCCCGAAATATATTTTCCGCCCTTTTTTTTCTTTTACTTCTTCCTTAATGAATTCTGAATCACCCGAAATAAAAGACACTCCGTCCGAATCAAGATAATTCAGGATCTCCGCTTTCCCCTTTGCAACATTCCTCAGAGATTTGAGGAACTCCATATGAACCGGGAAAACATTTAATATCATTGCTATATCAGGTCTCAGAATATCGGCAAGAAGATCTATCTCTCCGATCCCCGGATAGCTCATTGCAAGCTCAAACACAGCAAAATCCTCGTCCCCCTTCATATTAAGCATAGAAAAGGGAAGTCCGATCCAGTTATTCCAATTTTTGTAGGATCTGAATACTTTATACTTTGAAGAAAGTATCTGGGCCGTAAATTCTTTGGTCGTTGTTTTACCGGCACTGCCTGTAATTCCAATATATTTTATTTTCCTGTATTTTCCCCTGACATTAGCAGCCAGTTGATGTACAGCCTTTAAAGTATCATTAACTACTATTAAAGGAATATTAATCCCTGAACGATCAAAATCTTTGTTCACAACTGCGGCTGTACCATTATGATCTTTCAGATCAGGAATAAATTTATGACCATCCCCATTATCCGAACTGAGTGCAAAGAAGAGAGTGTTCTCTTTTGTTATGCTACGTGTATCGAATACAAATTCACTGAAGGATTCGTTTCCCTTAAAATTAAAAGGATCCCCTTCGGTAATTTTCAGTATCTCATCAATTTGTAATTCAGGCACCTTTAGCCTCCACAAGATCACGAACGATCTCATAATCATCAAAATGGATCATTTTTTCTCCGAATATCTGATAATCTTCATGCCCCTTCCCGGCAATTATGACTATGTCACCTATACCTGCAACATCTATTCCTTCAGCAATCCCCTTTTTTCTATCCTCTTCTATATGGTATGAACTGAATCCGGGAGGGAATCCTTCCACTATCTGTTCAATAATGGAACCCGGATCCTCTTTACGGGGATTATCACTAGTTACTATAATTTCATCAGCATACTTCGCTGCTACGGCACCCATTCTTGGCCTTTTTGTTGTATCTCTTGATCCTCCTGCACCGAAAACGAGTATTACTTTATTATAATTTAATTCTTTTATGCTCAGGAGAAGATTCTCAAGTGCATTGTCAGTATGTGCATAGTCGATAATAACGGAGAAATCACCTTGATACACCTTGTCAAGTCTCCCCTTTACCGTCCGGAACTCCTCCAACGCAGCAGATATATCTTTAAAATCAATATTCTTAATGATCGCGGATCCGACAGCAGCAAGAATATTCAACAGATTTATTCTCCCGATCAACCTACTCTTAATATTGATATCTCCAGCCGGTGTTGCAATCAGCGCCTTGATACCATCTGAAGACAACTCATAGTTTAGAGGTCTTATATCTGCCTCTTCTGAAAATCCGTAAGTTATATATTTGGAATCAATCATATCAATGATATTTTTGCCCCTTTTATCATCAATATTTATTATTGCCCATTTATCAGGGGTCAATGATCTGAAAAGGAATAATTTTGAATCAAAATAATTCTCCATACTATTGTGAAAGTCCAGATGATCCCCGGACAAATTAGTAAAGATGGCTTGAGAAAATTCAATACCATCCACTCTGCCAAGATCCAGTGCTACCGATGACACTTCCATTATCACATTTTCAAACCCTTCCCCACATTCATCAGCAAGGAAACTTAACATTTCATTAGCCTCAGGTGTTGTCAGAGATGATTTTTTCCAATTGTCGCCACACCAGTTCCCTAAAGTCCCGAACTTAACAGTTTTAGCATCTCTTTGCATGATCGCTCCGATAAGAGAGACCACAGTTGTCTTCCCATTAGTCCCGGTCACGCCTACCACATATTTTCCTGATAAAGGATTATCGTAAAAATTATGGCTTATCTTTGCAAAAGCCTTTCTTATATGCTTCAGTCTTACCCAGGTTATATCCATCCGATCACTTTCGTCTCCCGCCTCGGAGACCACAAGTTTTGCTCCTCTCTCTACCGCATCATTTACATATTTATTCCCATCATCACTATAACCTTTAATCGCAATAAAACAGTATCCTTCTTTTACATTCCTCGAATCTTGGGTAATACCTGATATCGGGATATTCTGAGGTCCTTTGATATCAATTATCTCTATTCCTGAAAGCAGCTCTCTGATACTTCTCATATTCTGACTCCGGAAGATTTCTGATATTTTGAACCGATATTCAAATTCATTATCACTTTTTTCGATATATTTCTGAACAATGGTGCAGCGACATCTCCTCCATAGAAAAGTCCATGAGGCTCATCTATTACAACAAAGATCGTTATCTCCGGATCTTCAAGCGGGAAAAAACCTCCAAAAGAAGAAACATATAGTTTTCTGAACTTGCCCAGTTTATATTTTTTTGCTGTTCCTGTCTTCCCGGCAACTTTCAGGCCTGCAATACGTGCCTTTTTCCCCGTACCGATATTAACAACATCTGCCATAATTTCTGCTACACTTGATGCCGTCTCCTGCGAAATTATCCGCTTGGGAGCTTTGCACCTGAAATTGACACCATCTATAGATCTTAATATCTTAGGTTCTACGAGATAGCCTCCTGAAGCGATGACATTTAATGCACGGACCATCTGCATAGGAGTGACATAAATTTCATATCCATGTGCAATATATGCTGAAGAATATCTGTTCCATCTGCTTAGAGGATTTAATATCCCCTTTTCCACTGCAGGAAGTCTTATGTCCGGTTCATCACCAAAACCAAATTTCTTTATGGATGTATAATACTTTTTGTCACCAATTTTCATCCCTATCTGTGCAGCCCCGATGTTACTGGAATATATTATGACATCTCTGAATGTAAGTGAACTATGGGGATGAACATCCTGGATCTTCAGATCGTTCATAGAATATTCACCGTTATAGCAATTAAACCTGCGATTTACATCACAGATGTTGTTCTCCAATGCCGATGCAGCAAGAATAACCTTGAAAGTAGAACCGGGATAATACAAAAATGAAACAGCATTGTCCTTAAGTATAAATTGTTTTGTATTGCTGATAGCCGACGGATCATAATCCGGGGAACTTGCCATTGCAAGCAGAGAACCGTCCTTAGAATTCATGACTATTACAGAACCCCCTTTTGCATTGTACTTTTTAACGGTTTCTCTAAGTTCCTTCTCAACAAAGAACTGAATGGCAAGATCGATCGTAAGATATAGATTTTTACCCGGGATCTCTTTCTCAAGATATTCGAGGCTGAAAATATGACTCCGCGCATCAAGTCTGGCATCTACTTTGCCGCCCTTCCCTTTGATGACCGAATCAAGTGAGAACTCTATCCCGGAGAGTCCCTGTTCATCTATTCCCACTCCGCCCAGAATATGAGCAGCTATTTTTTTCTGAGGATAGATCCTTTTGTACTCGTTGATAAAACCGATCTTGGAGCTGAATCCTTTCTCATTTATTTTTTCGATCTTTTTAAACTCTTTGTCGGATAGTTTTCTCTTTATCCATATAAAATGCTTTCCGGCTGAAATTCTCTTCCTTATGTCAAGACGATCTCTGTACGACAAAAAGATCTTCTTCACAAGTCTTCCGTAAAGTTTCCTCGACTCTTCCTTTTCTTTGTTTGATATAAAAGCAGATTTTGAGAGTACTGAAATGGCAAGAATATCACCGGACTTGTCATAGATAGTTCCCCTTTTCGGATGCAGGGAAAAGATACGATTGCTCTGATTCCTTATCTTCTGTGTATACTTTCCATAATTAAAGATCTGAAGTTTTACAAGTACACCAAGGATCAGGATCACCCATACGGCAAAAGAGAAAAAAACAATTATAACTCGTCTCCTTTCTCCTCTGTTTATTTTCATCTCATTCTCCGTATATTTTAATTATCTGCCCTTTTCCTGGGTAACTATATCCCAATTTCCGTACAACGATCTTTTCCACTCTCTCAAGGCCGAGTAGCATTGCCTTCCTTGCACTCAGTATATCTATCGTTTCTTTAAGCTCCTTTTGCCTGTTTAAAAGTCGTTGCTTCTCATATCCGTAATCCGTATTTCTCAAATTCAAACTGGAATATGTAAACAGCAGCGTGAACAATGCAATTGCAGATAATGCTATCCACTTTCCGTAGCTGCTCTTTCTTTTCATAATATCTCTACCGCCCTGAGTTTTGCCGATCTTGAAGGATTGTTGATCCTGATCTCTTCATCTGTTGGTTTCATCGGGAATGGCTTGATCAGCTTTACCAGACCTGAATCCTTTAATTTCCTGAACACCGTCTTGATAATTCTGTCCTCAAGTGAATGGAAAGTAAGGAAAACTATCATGGCTCCCTTCTTAAGCCTACCGGCAAGAGTATCAATAAACTCACTGATCCCTTCCAATTCATCGTTAACATAGATACGTAATGCCTGGAAAACCCTGGCAGCAGGATGTGTTTTTCCTCTTGCCGGTTTCCACCCGAAAAAATTTTCAGTTATCTTTCTGAGTTGTTCCGATGTCTCGATCTTTTCAAAAAGCCTGCGCTCTATGATCCGCTTTGCAAAACCCTTTGAATTACGGATCTCTCCATATTTCTCAAAAATATCCGAGAGCTCCTTTTCCCTGAAAGTATTTACAACAGTACGGGCGGATATTCCCTTCCCAATATCCTTCCTCATATCGAGTATTGAATTCTCGGAATGAGAAAATCCTCTTCCGGCTGATTTTATCTGATACACTGACAGACCAGGGTCAACAAGTACCCCTGATATCCTGCTCCATTCGATATCTTCAATATCGAACACACGCGTGAATCGCGTCAGGAAAAATCTGACCCTGTCTCCGTACTTCATCATATTCCTCTTTGCCATGTTAATACTTTCACTATCTACATCGATCGCAATAAGTTCAGATCCGGGAAACTTGTCCAGGATCATTGAAGCATGCCCGCCCATCCCGACGGTACAATCAATAAAAATATCCCCCTCTGATCCTTCCAGAACAGAGATTACCTCTTTATTCATTACCGGATAGTGGAAGTTCATTATTCAGAATTCTCGAGATCTCATCCATTTCACCATCTGAGAAACTCTTTTTTGCGTATTTTTCTTCAAACACCTCGCTGTTCCAGATAGCTATATAATCGATCTGCCCGATCATTAACACACTATCTTTTAAATTGATCTTCTCTCTCAGATCAGGTGGGATCAATACTCTTCCTTTGGGATCAAGCTCCGACTCCGTACCCCAATATCCCGTGACCCTGACAAAATCCTCGATCTTCCTCGTCCGCAATTGTATTTTCCCTATCTTTTGTTCTATAATCTCCCATATATGGAGCGGATAAAAAAGGATATGATCATCATTGACAGACGTGAGATAAATATCTTTTCCAAACTGAGTTTCAAGAATATTTCTGTAACGGGAGGGAACAATGATCCTCCCCCTGTCATCTATTTTTAGGGTATAACTCCCCCTAAATCTCCTGTTTATCCCATTTTGTCCCATTTTATCCCATTAATCTTAATATATATATACTTTAAATGTCAAGAAAATTCAAATAAAAATCGCTTTTTTCCCAATAAAAAAAATTTTATTAAAAAAAGGTATTGACACCCCACATATAGTGTTTTAAAATTTTTCGGTAACTATATGCAAGAGGAGGATATGAATGGAAAATTTTTCAGAAAACGCAATGAAAATACTCAGGGCAAGATATTTCAAAAAAAACTCGGAAGGAGAACTTGCGGAAAAGAAGCCTTCGGATCTTTTGAAGAGGGTCTCAAAGTATATAGCGAAAGCAGAAACAACCAAAGAAAACGAAAAAAAATGGGAGGAAAAATTCTTCAATGCAATGATGAGCAGGGATTTTATGCCAAATTCGCCAACACTTACCGGAGCAGACAGAGGTATGTGCCTCTCAGCCTGTTTTGTTCTCCCCATCAAAGATTCACTTGAAAAAATATTTGAGACCGTAAAGAATGCCGCTCTCGTTCATAAAGAAGGAGGCGGTACCGGATTTGACTTCTCACTAATACGTCCCCAGGGGAGTTTTGTTAAAAAAACTCAGGGAATAGCTTCAGGGCCCGTCTCTTTTCTTAAAGTAATTGACGCAGGAACTGAAGCAGTAAAGCAGGGTGGTACAAGACGTGGAGCAAATATGGGAGTTCTGAGAGTTGACCACCCGGACATAAAGGAATTCATAACAATGAAAGATGACGGGAAAACGGCATCGAACTTCAACATTTCCGTTGCGATCACTGCTGATTTTATCGAAGCGGTAAAGAATAAAACAACTTATGACCTGGTAGATCCAAAAAGCGGCGAAGCGGTCGGGAAAATGGATGCAGTTGAAATATTTGAGTTGATCGTTGATTCGGCATGGAGAACAGGTGACCCGGGTCTTATATTCATTGACAAAGTAAATGAACTAAACCCTACACGCCTGCAAGGTCCCATCAGGGCTACAAATCCATGCGGGGAACAACCTCTTCACGACTACGAGTCATGTAATCTCGGGTCTATAAATGTTTCTAATTATTTCTCAAATGACAAAGATGAAGAGTTCAACTGGGAAAGATTTGCAGAAACGATCCGGATGGGTATCAGATTTCTTGATAATGTCATTGATGTCAACAAATACCCGTTAAAGGAGATTGACAAGATAGCAAAGGGAAACAGAAGGATCGGTCTCGGGATAATGGGATTTGCCGACCTGCTTATAAAAAAAAGGATCAGATACGATACTGATGAAGCACTTGAGTTCGGTAGAAAAATAGCAACATTCCTGAGAAAAGAAGCGGATAAAGCATCGGAGGATCTTGCAAGAGAGAGAGGTAATTTCCCAAATATAGATCAATCCATTTACAAAGGGAAGGCAATGAGGAATGCAGCCGTTCTGACCATCGCCCCCACAGGAACAATATCAAGAATAGCAGGATGTTCATCCAGCATAGAACCTGTATTCGCATTTAAGATAATTTCAAAGATCCTTGACGGTGAGATAAAGGACTTTCACCCTCTATATCAGGAATGGGAAGAAAATCACGGTGAAGAAGCTATACCCGAATATTTCGTCACGGCTTCTGAGATCTCCCCCACCAGCCATTTGAAGATGCAGGAAGTTTTCCAGCTGAGTGTAGATAGCGCTGTTTCTAAAACAATCAATTTCCCGAACGATGCAACCAGAGAAAATATATCTGACGCATACCTCACTGCCTTTGATATGGATGTAAAAGGGATCACAGTTTACAGAGACGGATGCCGCGCAAACCAGGTCCTCAATAATATGGCCCAGGAAGGAAAACCGGAACCTCTTGGAAGACCTGACTCGCTGCCATCAATGACACACAAGGTCTCAACCGGCTTAGGAAGACTATACATAACTATCTCCCATTTCAACCAGAAACCTTTTGAGGTCTTCTGTTCGATCGGGAAGAGTGGATATTCCACAATGGCAGATGCGGAAGCGATCGGCAGACTTACATCTTTGGCACTAAGAAGCGGTATTGCGGCAGAAGCTGTTGTAAGCCAACTGAAGGGTATCGGCGGATCAGAGCCCACTTTCCATAACGGAGCACTTATCCAGTCAATTCCAGATGCTATAGCTCAGGCTCTTGAAC
>CAYNUG010000063.1:0-11550 GCA_964400545.1 uncultured Clostridia bacterium
GTCTATGATGATGCCTTCATTTTTTAACCTTGAGATCTGTTCCTTATCACCAAATAATTCCTCTTTCAGCACTTTAACTGCAAAAGTTTTCTTTGAGAAGATATCCCGGGTCTTATAAACTGTTCCCATTCCTCCGAAACCGATGACTTCAATTATTTTATAATGACCAACATATTGTTTTTCCTTCCAGAAGGTCATGATGGTTATATACTTTTTTAATAGTGTAATTATTAAATATGAGAGGATAGAGAAAATAAAAATTGCGATCACCTTGAACCATAATGTCTCCCAGAAGAATGCTTCAATTATAATTTTGATTTCGGTGCCAGTTTCATTCCAGACTCCATCACCATTTGATCCTTTTACCCGGAAGGTGTATTTTCCCGGGGAAAGATTTGTATAATGTGCAATCCATTGTTTCGACCCGTCTAATTCCTCCCACTTTTTATCATAACCATCCATTAGAAATTTCGCCTGATTTCTTCCGATTACATCATAACTCAGTACTGCGAAATAAATCTCCAGTTTTTCAGATCCCGCCTTTGCTGTAACTACTCCATTATCATTCTCTGATATAATTCCATCTATTAGTATTTTTTCTATAACGATCGGTGGTCCCATCGTGTTTTTCTCTATTCTTTCAGGATTTATTATTACTACTCCGGAAGTAGATGAGAAATAGAGATTCCCATTTTCAGATTTCGCTCCGGATGAAGAGAAACCTCCTGTGCATTCGCTTCCAGACATCCCGTCCTCAACTGTAATGCTGTTACAGCTTATGCTACTTCGTTTTCCGTTGACGAAGTCAAGCAGATCACTCCTCCTTACATTGTAGATCCATTTATTTGAACTCATCCAGAGAACGCCCTTATCATCTTCCAATATTGTGAATGCAACATTATTATATAATCCATTCTTCTTTTTTATGACAGATATCTTGTCTCCATTAATTATGTTCAGCCCATTGGCAGTTCCGACCCAGATATTATTATCAATATCCTCATATATCGATAAAGCAAAATTATCTGACAAACCATTCTTAACTGAATAATTACGAAATTCACCATTACTGAACCTGTCAACACCTCCGCCTCCGGTGCAGATCCACAGATCTCCTCTGCTGTCGATCATCAGATTGTAATTTATAAGATTAGAAAGACCTTCATCCTTCCCATATATGGTGAATACTCCCCGTTTTAATCTGGCAAGTCCTCCATTTGTTCCGAACCACAATGTCCCGTTCCCGTCTCCTGTTATAGAAAAAACTGTATCACTCGGAAGTCCATCCTTCATAGTAAAATGTTTTATCCCTTCATATCCATCCGATATCACACCTTTGCCGTAGGTCCCGCTCCACAAGTTTCCATTACTATCTAGATAAAGAGAATATAGTGCCAGATCATTGTAAATATGCTTTTTATATGTCCTGATCGAATTCATTGTCATCAAATTTATCCCATTGGAAGTTCCGATCCAAACTTTATCTTTATCACATATCACAGGATTAACAGTATTGCTATTCAAACCTTCTCCGACTGTAGCCATTATAACATTCCCATCTCTGAGTTTAACAAGTCCTCGTTCTGTCCCAATCCAGATATTATTTTCTCTGTCTTCAATAATACTACGAACAGAATCACTGGGAAGACCACCCTCTATTGTTAAGTTTTCAATACCGTAAGTATTGATCCTGTTAATTCCTCCGTTATGATCACTCCCAGCCCAGATATTTCCATCTTTGTCTCTTGATATTCTGTAGATATTATTGGAAGAGAGTCCGTCTGAAGTATTAATAAATTCCATTATTCCATCTTTTATTCTGGCTATTCCACTTCCCATAGTTGCTACCAGAATCTCATTTTCCGAGATAACAAGAATATCTCTTACCATGTTCGCTGTCAGCTTTTTTCCGAGATCTACATTGTCTATCTTCATCTCTTTAACGAAGAATAACCCTCTATTTGTCCCGAGGAATATCTTATTATTATAAGGATCATTCCTTATTACATTTATCCTTTCATTCCCTGTTTTCGGGTATTTGAAAAATCCCCCTCCTTTTTTATAAAATAAGCCGCCTTCTGTTCCCACCCATATGGTTCCGTTATTATCCTGTTCTATTGAGCGGATCAGATCATTAGCCAGCCCCTCGGATTTAGAAAATACAGTAAATATTCCTTTATCATACTTTAATAATCCTTCACGGGATCCCGCCCAAAGGATCCCATCTCTATCCTCAAAGAGTGCAATGATGTAGTCATTACGGATAACCTGAGTGTTATCTTTCGTGAAAGATTTAAATCTTCTCCCGTTAAATCTTGAAAATCCCTCCTGGGTTCCAACCCATATATAACCTTGACTGGATTGAAGTATGGCAGTAATTGTATTCTGAGGAAGCCCTTTCATCTGATCCCAGAATTCAATCATATATTGTGTCACTTTTCTGGAAGGATCAAGTGGATATAGTAAAGCAGTAGTTAAAAGTAATAAAAGCAAAAAATGTATTCCACATTTGGTCAATAAAGAATTTTTGTCAGTAAAGACGTTCAATTGATCTCCATGTAATAATATATCAGATTAAAAAAAAGATAGCATTATTAAATCAATTACTAATACAGACTTAAATGAATACAACTAAAATTCTCCTAATTTCTCCTCCGAAGGAGATTCGATCTCCTTTGTGAGAGACAATATCTCCATTGTCAAAATGCCAATGACCTTGAAAACAAGTACTGTACTTCATTTCGTCATACTTCATGATTCTGGCACAAAATTTGCTTATTCTAATGTATGGAGATTATTTTATTACTTTTATTTCTAAGTATATATATCAACTTTTCAATACTTGGATATTCTGATTCTTGTAAGAAAGCAAAGCCTAAAAAAATTTCCGGCCCTATGAACCAAAGAAAGAAACAATTAATGAAATCGAAAGAAAAAGTGATAAGTACCCGTGCAAGTAAAAGATTTTTATAAACATAAAAAAATAAAAAGGAGAAATTATGAAAAAAACATTTTCAATTTTAGTTATGATGGTTTTCACATCAATTATGATCTTTGGAAGTTCTATCAACGTAAAGAATCCTAATAGTTCAACTGTATTGCTGAAAGGGCAGACTCTTAGGATCAAATGGGTAACACAGGGAAGACAGAATGATTTTGTCAAGATCAGGTTGTTCAACTCAAGCAGGAAAAAGATCATCAATATTACCAACAGAACAAAGAATAAAGGATTGTTCAATTGGAAATTCAATACTAATGTTCCAGCTGGACAATACTTTATCAGGGTAAAAACTGTAGATGACAAAGTCACAGGTGACAGCCAGTCATTCAGATCAGGGAAAAACAGTTCTCCTCCACCTAAATCAACAACAAATAAAAGTGGGTATTTCAAGGATAATCCATTTCAGCAGAAGACCTACCAGCTGAATAATAAAAATCTTCAGTTAAAAGAAACAGTCTTGAAATCAAATATTGTTAAACATGAAGAACCTCCTAAAGCCTCAGAACCAATAATCCTCATTTTCAAAGCAGATCCGGGACAGATCAAAAACGGTCAAAAATATTTTTTAAGATATCATTACAAAAATGCAACCGAATATGCAAAGCTCTATACATTCGAAAACAGGAAGAAGGGCAAATTCATAAAATCACTTCCGACAGGAACAAATATTTCAGGAAAACTCGAGATGGGTCCGGTTTCGTGGAATGATTATACATATTGTCTGGAAATTGCAAATTTCAAATCAATGTATTATTCGACTGCAAGGGTTAAGGTAATACTTGATTTGCAGATCTTGAGATTTGATTCAGTTTATGACAAATATATTGTTGGAAGACCAGTAAGATTAACCTATTCATTTGTCGGAGCATCAAAGGCATACATTAAGAATATAACAACAGGCAAGATTGTCAAAGTGATCGATACAAAAGGCGGAACAATACTCAATGAAGCTTTCGTTTTTCCGTTCGAAAAACCTTCTAAGTATAGACTCTTTATAAAAAAATATCGTCTCAACTCATATTTAGAGAGTGATATTGTTGAGATTAAAGAAATGAAATAAGATTAGGAGTATAAACATAAGAGAATCATGAAAAAAATACTTTTACTTTTAATTATGATGGTTTTCACATCAATTTTAATCATAGGGAGTTCAATTAATGTTAAAGTTCCTAATGATTCAACTATATTGTTGAAAGGACAGGTATTAAAGATCAATTGGTCAAAAAATGGGGCCCAGCACAATTTTGTTAAGATCAGCCTTCTCAATTCAAATGGTTCTAAGAAAATTCTCAGCTTGACAGAGAGAACACAGAACAATGGAACATTTAATTGGAAATTTACAGAAAATGTTCCGAACGGCCGATACATCATAAGAATTATAACCAGAGATAATAAAATCACCAGAAATAGTAACCTTTTCAGGATTGGAAAGAACGGATCTTTACGACCGCCACCGCACTGGAAGAAACTTCTTTCTGTTATTTATCCGAACGGTAAAGAAAAACTGCTGAAAAACTCCACAAAAAAAATAATCTGGAATGTTCAAAATATGAGCGGAAATCTTATTCTTGAATTGTGGAAAGGGAACAGAAAATACGGAACAATAGCAAATAACATTCCGGTTATACATAAACAATACAACTGGACAGTTGGGAAAACATTCGGGAATGCTCTTGCAGGAAAAGGAAACAACTATAGGATAAAAATTTTATCTCAGGGAATTATGGATATGAGCAACGGATACTTCTCGATCTCCGAAGTTCTGGACATACCCGATTTTCAAAATGACAATATTCCTGACAACATCGCAACTTTCAATTCGAATTCAAGCAAACCGAAGGATTTGCCTTAATGTATCCATTAGAGATTGTTTACTCGACCGTACAAAAGAAATAAAAACTTATACAATCAAGTAGAAAGTAAAAAAATTCAGCCCCGGGAAGATTCTTCCCGGGGAAGTTTAAAATTGAAACGGTAAGTCAGAAATACTATAATCTGATAATGCTAGAAATAATTAAATCCCGTTTGTGGGAACTACTTAAAAAGAAAGATATATCATTGGTTATGGTTTTTGATGAATCCGGAAATATTCACTGGCATCGGGGTAGAAAAATTTCTGGGAAAACCGTCTCTGATGGAAATGGATTCGCATCCAGCTATATCAGAGAAAGTATTAATCTGAATTCAGAGATAATTCAAACAGATGTTTTTGATATCAATAACAGCGATCTTTCCCTATCCGCTAAAAGGCTTCTCCTGAAAAGTGTTTTGATCATTCCATTAGGAAATAAATTCTACCTTTATATTGATAGCGGTATAAAAGACTCTCTCACCCAAAATGAGATATTTGAGATAAAAATACTTGGCAAACTTCTGGGTGAATTAATTAAAGAGATCAAGGAAAAGGATAAAGGTATAGTAGGTATTTCAGGCAATAGTATTTATATAAATGAGATAAGGGATAAGATCCTCCAGTACTCACTTGATGATAACCCGGTTCTTCTACAGGGTGAGACAGGAATAGGGAAAAGCAGAACAGCAGAACTGATACATTTATACTCAGGAAGAAAAGGGAAGTTTGTTACTGCTCATATGCCTACTTTTCAGGAGAGTCTGTTTGAAAGTGAGTTGTTCGGGCATGTAAAAGGAGCTTTTACTGGTGCAGTATCTGATAAAAAAGGATTTATTGAAGAGGCTTCCAATGGAACTATCTTTTTCGATGAAATATCCGAGATCCCTCTCACTTTCCAGACAAAGCTACTCAGATTTATAGAAACAAAGCGATATTTGAAGATTGGTGAAACCACTGAGAGGATAGCAAAAGTACGAATCGTTTCAGCAACAAACAAAGATCTTAAAAAAGCCGTCGCGAAAGGTGTGTTCAGGGAAGATCTTTTTTACAGGCTGGCTGTCCTGGAGATTGAAATCCCTCCGATAAGAGAGAGAATTGAAGATATCGATCCTCTGATTGAAGAATTCAAGTATCTTCTAAAGGGAAAAACAATTGGTAAAGGGTTTTCTGATTCGATCAAAAAGCACTCATGGAAAGGAAATATTAGAGAATTAAAAACAATTCTTACACGTGCTGGCATCAGTGCTCCTGATCCTGTAACAGGAAAAGATATTAAGGAGATCATCAATAATTTCTCCCCCGTTACCAATGGAGATGGCAACTCTCCCATCGAAAGTATGATGCTTAATATAAATAACGGTTCCGATTTCTGGAGCACGGTCAAGGAACCATTTCTGAACAGAGATCTTAACAGGGATCAGGTAAAACAATTTATAAAAATTTCACTCAGGAAAAGTTCTGGAAAATATAAGGACCTTCTTGAAATGTTCAATTTGAAAAATGAAGACTACAAGAAATTCATGAAGTTTCTTAACAAGAACAAATTGCAATAGTTTAATTCGTATATCAAAGTGTCAATCCTTTTCATCCGGATTCAACCCTGATATTACGATATCGAAAGCAGCGCAGAAATGACATGCAGTTAATTATGAAACTTTAGCTTTATGTAACATTAAGATCATTTCTGATCTTCAAAACTGTCAGTAATATTTTTTATATCCCGTATTATAAAAATTTTGTAATCTCCAAGATATTTAAAATTATATTTTGTGTAAAGCTTGATTGCTTTATAGTTGTCTTTATGAACCTCAAGTTTTATCTGAACGTTCTTTTCTGATGCAAACATGAGTGATTCTCTGAGAAGCAAAATTGAATATCCATTTCCCTGAAAATCAGGATCAATGCCGAAATGGTGCAGATGGATTCTTCTACCATCAAATGTCATCCATGATGTGCCTATTAAATTTTCAGATAATACATTCTCCATAATAATAAATCTTCCACCCATTTTCAGAGATAATTCAATTGTTTCCAGTTTGTCTCCTCTTTCTTTGTTCCCAAGACCTGTCTTTTCCCATAATTCCAGAACTTTTGAATAATCCCGGGATTTAAAATCTCTAAAAATTAAATCTTTTTTCATTTCAGATTTTTCTTTCCTTAACAAATGATCATATCCATAATCAACTTAGCGTATAGTTTAATTAAATACAAACACATTTTCAACATTTAGAACATGATTTTCAATTTTTAATAGAATATAATCATAACATGAAGATCATTCATTTTTTATTAATATTTTTTGTTATATTCATTACTGTCTCTTGCGAAAAAGCGATCGTCAGTCAAAAAACCACTGATTTTCCTTCAGCTGACAAAGATCCGATACAGGAAAAACTTTTCAACGAAGAAAAAATTGTAATAGTAAAAGATTCAGGAAAGTTCATATTAACTCCAGTAGCAGAATATTCCATCTCTGCCAGAGTTGTTTCAAAGAGATCATACTCACGAAAATGGACAGCAAAACTCTCTCCTTTCGACCTTGCTTTAGTATGGGGTGAACTCGCTGATATGGAAACCGATAAGTTCATTTCTTACAGTCAGAAGAACAGGTGGTATTATTACAAATACAGTCAGGATTGCCCCATCGATAAAAATTACATAATTGCACATTCATCAAATAATCATATTATTCCTTCAACTTACAATCTGTCTCTTGCATTAAAAGAAATAAAAAAAAATGATAATATTGAAATAAGCGGATATCTGGTAAAGGTCTCAGGGTTTGTGGGAAAACAAAAAATTTCATGGGGAACAAGTATGAGAAGAACGGATTCCGGAGATCGATCATGTGAACTTATCTATGCGAAAATGATCAGAATAAATGATAAAATATTCAGATAATACATGATTAAAATATTAAATATAAGGAACCTTATATTATAGAGAACCGTATATATAATTTAGGAGGATATGTATGACACCATTAAGAAAAATATTAGGATTTTTTGTTGCTGCATTAATTGGAATCCCGATCCTTTTCGCAACTATTATTGCTGTAGGAGTTACGAATTCGGTTATAACTCCAGAAGTAATGTCAGATCTCCCCAGAGAAATGATTGCTGAAATCCCTTCTACAATTGATGAACTTTACACCGCTTTAGAGACCGATAAAAATATTGACGACGATAAAACAAAGATTATTATAGAATCTATGAAAAAAACAAGTGTCTCCCCAAGAGAAATAATGGAAAAATCCGGTATCTTTGATTGGATGAAAGAAGAACTTTCAGGATCAATAAAACAATTCGGTGAGGTTCTCAGGGGGGAAAGAAGCCCGGATCCGATATTGTTGGACATGAGACCTCTTAAAAAAGCGATCGCTCATAATTCTGTAACCACATATCTGAGATCGATCATTGAGAACTTACCTGAATGTACGGATACAGATATTGATGAATGGAAAAAGATAGCCTTCAGAAATGACTGGTCAGACGGATTTGATCTTGATGAATTCCCTTCCTGCAGACCACATGGGCTTACTATCTCTAATGAACTGATAAAGATGTTTCAGTTAAGGGCAATTAATGAAATGCCTGACAGCGTTGAAATACTCGACAAATGGGTTGATCTTCCTGTAGGATGGAATTTCACAAAGACCATCAGCTCTGTAACCTATGCCCTATTTATATTCCCTGCTATTTTTATCTTTCTCGGTTCACTTATAGCCGCAACATCTAAAGCAGGATTTTTTAGATGGGCGGGTATTTCAACAATGACAGGAGGACTCTTAGCTTTTGGCCTCGGCTCACTTCTTGAAAATCTTATACCCATTTCTGAGTTAAGTTTCAGATATGATCTGTCCAATGCAATATCATCCCGTTTTGAAGAACTGGTTATTTCAAAAACAGGGAATCTGATAGAAATGTTTTTTAACTCATTATTCGCACCCGCTTCCAAACTCGGGGGCACAATAGCAATCATAGGGCTGATCCTGTTTGCTCTCTCATTCCTTATGAACAATAATGAAAGGAACAACATCACTAATTAAAAAACATACTAAATTGAGAATTCATTTTTATGAAAAAGAAGAACTGACCTAATAATCCTCGGGTATTTCAAATATACAATCCTGAGAATTGCCGGCCTTTAATTTCGAATAAATTGAATCAAATACAGTTTGAGTTTTTTCAATATCTCTATATTTTCCCAATAATACTCCGAAAGGATATTGTTGATTGATAACTTTCAGACTTCTGCCTTTTATCAATACATTATCAGCAGACAGAATCCTTTTTTTATCCTGGGTTTTTATCCAAAGTTTCATTTCATCTCCATTTATCTAATTTTCCTTTTCCGGAAATTTATTATCAATAAAATAATTTGTAAAATACATCATTGCAGGAAGATTTTCACTAAAAGTAATGCTTATCTCCTCATTTGATGTAAAAAATCCCCCTTCAAAATAGTACCCTGGAGGAAGTTCTATCGTGAATGCGGGTACACGGAATGTACCATAAACCCAATCAACCATATCTCCATTCGTTTCGTAAATATTATAACTACCTGAACCGGGAACATATTTCCTGCCGTTAACTTCAAATATCATCTCACTCATCTTTCGCCCTATTTTATCCAGTTCATCAAAATCTTCCGGAGGTTCTAAAGTGTATCCCCAGGGATAAAGTATCAATTGGGAAAAGTTATGATAAGACAAGACCCCCGATGGCACTTCTTTCGTCATAAACTCTTCCAGCGCTTTCGTTTCAGGTTCTGAAAATGGTCCTGTTCCTCTGTATACCTCACTAAGGGGGGACGGGCTTGATCCTTCATTGCTAAGACCCCATTTATAACTATAGTTCCTGTTCAGATCGACACCCCAGGTAAGATCTCCATTATATCTCCTGTTCTTTCTCCAATACCTGTAATGTGTTATTGAGAACTCCAACCCGTCAGGATTCAGTATGGGGAGAATATATATCTGTGTTCCATTAACAGCTTTTCTCACTTCTGCATCATTTTCAATATTCGTAAGAAGGTATTGCGCAAACAGAAGAGGGATCTCTACAGATATCCATTCTCTTGCATGATGACAACCAAGAAAAAAGATATTCGGCTCAGATTCTTCTTCATTCACATTATCACTTATTTTCAACACATAAATATTTCTTCCTTCTATGGATTTACCGATTGAGATAAGACGTGCATATTCAGGATATCTGAGAGCAAGATCTGAGAGTAATTCATATGTTTCGTTATAATTGTGGTAAGATCCGTTTATATCATAATATGTTGTAGAAATTCCTGATCTTTTTTCAGGAAGATCATGCAGAGATCTTATCCTGAACCCGTCTTTTATTATCGAATCAACCTTGTATTCAGGAATAATGAAATAGCAGATATCTCCGGAACAGAAAAGCCTGTCCAATGGTCCATAAGCAGGAAGGATCTTTTCATACTCTGAAATTTCTATCCCTGCCAATATCTTCCCGGATCTATCTTTGATCGAGATGCTAGGATCAACAATACCTGGAATTATCAGCAACAGAATAAGTATCAATATGATTTTGTTCATTTTTCTCCTAAAGGATCTTACTTATTGAAGTACATATAATAAGATGACCCTGCCCTTTTCCTCCGGAGCTTCCGTGTAAATATGACACCCCTATCCCGGCATTCACTCCATGGCCCTTAACACCAAATCCTGATGATATTTTTTTCAAAACAGTACCCGGATCCCGTAACGGCTGTTTATCAAGTCCCATACCAAATCTGAAAAACATTTCAATGTTTTTAACCTTTTTTCCATATTCAGCGCCGGCAGAAAATTTTATAGTATCGATCGTATCTCTTGGATATTCCTCACCGAAAAATATATATTTATAGTCTGACCATTTTCTATACTCGATCTCTGCACCTAAGATCAGCTGCCCTGTGGATCTAAATATTTTTATCTTCTCCATAGTATAAAGCATTCCGACCGCAATTCCGGGAACATCAAAATGGTCATCCTTATAGATATATTTATCATTTATATTCAATCCCTCGTTATTGCTAAAACTTCTGATGATCTTCCTGTTAACCTTTCCTCTCAGCGGGTACTTAATAATAAGCCCTGCTTTAAGCTTCTTATTAATATCAATGGAAAATCCCAGTCCCGGTATAAACAACTCGGATATATTATTCTCTGAGTATTCAGATCTCTCTTCTTTTAACTGCCAGGAATTATCCAGAAAATAGTATAATGAACTCGAATTTTCGATCTCAGCGTTCCTTATCCCTCTTCTGTATTCAAATTTCAGACCAACATTAAATTTTGATGACAAAGGGATCCCCATTGAGATAAAATAAGATTCATCAAACCCTGAAAATTTACCATTGAATTCATAGTGTTGTTCAGAATCGTATTCACTTAAAAATGAGAAATCTGGGAAATCATTCAGTGCCGACCTGTACCACCCCACAGTTAAATTTGATTTCCCGAATCCGAACCTGGCAGAAAGAGATCCTGGGAAGGTTTTATTTTCTGAAAAAGGTTCCCGATATCTTCTTACACCTTCATTTATCCCCCAGTATTGAAAAGATTGATATAGAATAAAATTATATGAAAAACCTATTTCAACTCCTTTTTTCTCAGTGATAAGTGCAGGATTACTTATCTGCATTGCATGTTCTGAGGAAGCCAGAGATAATCCCCCCA